>CAITYE010000212.1 GCA_903896535.1 uncultured Paracraurococcus sp. | reverse complement strand
CGATGAGGAGAAGTCCCGCGCCAAGGAGCGCGTCTTCTCCTTTCGCGACGCCAATCATGCGTGGGAGCCGCGGGCGCAG
Organism: uncultured Paracraurococcus sp.; assembly: GCA_903896535.1. Classification (GTDB taxonomy): domain Bacteria; phylum Pseudomonadota; class Alphaproteobacteria; order Acetobacterales; family Acetobacteraceae; genus CAITYE01. Next base: position 1,927 of record CAITYE010000212.1, on the reverse strand, counting down.
CGGCCGGAGCTGTGGAACCTCTATAACACCCGCATCCAGCCCGGTGAGAGCATCCGCGCCTTCCCGCTCTCCAACTGGACCGAATTCGACGTCTGGGACTACATCCGCTGCGAGCGGATTCCGATCGTCCCGCTCTATCTCGCCGCGCCGCGGCCGGTGATCACGCGCTCCGGCCAGCTCATCATGCTCGATGACGACCGCATGCCGCTTGAGCCCGGCGAGGTGCCGGAGGTGCAGTGGGTCCGCTTCCGGACCATGGGCTGCTGGCCGCTGACCGGCGCCACCGAAAGCCGCGCCGATACCGTCGAGCAGGTGATCGCTGAGACCCGCGCCAGCAACCGGAGCGAGCGCGAGGGCCGGCTGATCGATAGCGACAGCGAAGCCTCGATGGAGCGCAAGAAGCGCGAGGGCTACTTCTGATGGAGACCGCCCCGCCGCACCCAGCCACCGCAGCCGCGCCAACGGAGCAGGGCCTGCTGCGCTTCCTCACCTGCGGCTCGGTCGATGATGGCAAGTCCACCCTGATTGGTCGGCTGCTCTACGACAGCCGCCTGGTGATGGAAGACACGCTCGCCGGCCTCAGCAAGGATAGCCGCCGCTACGGCACGACCGGGGAGGAGATCGACCTCGCCCTGCTGGTCGATGGGCTGGAGGCCGAGCGCCAGCAGGGCATCACCATCGACGTCGCCTATCGGTTCTTCGCCTCGCCGCACCGCAGCTTCATCGTCGCCGATACCCCGGGGCATGAGCAATACACCCGCAACATGGCGACCGGCGCCTCGAACGCCGACCTCGCCATCATTCTGGTCGATGCCCGCAAGGGGCTGCTGACGCAGACCCGGCGGCACAGTTTCATCTGCTCCCTGCTCGGCATCCGGCATGTCGTGCTGGCGGTGAACAAGATCGATCTCGTCGATTTCTCGTCCTCGGTCTTCGAAGGCATCGTCGCGGGCTATCGCGAGTTCGCTGCCGATCTCGGCTTTCATTCGATCCTGGCGGTGCCGCTTTCGGCCCGCTTCGGCGACAATGTCGTCGTCCGGTCCGACCGGACGCCCTGGTACCAGGGGCCGGCGCTGCTCGAATACCTGGAGACGGTCGATGTCGAGCAGGACGCGGCGGCGCGGCCCTTCCGCTTCGCGGTGCAATGGGTGAGCCGCCCCGACCAGGCCTTCCGCGGCTTTGCCGGCACCATCGGGGCCGGTCGCATTGCGCTGGGGGAGGAGGTGGTGGTCGCTGCTTCTGCTCGCCGCAGCCGGGTCAGCCGCATCGTCACCGCCGATGGCGACCTGCCCGCCGCCTCGGCAGGGCAAGCCGTCACACTTTGCCTGGAGGATGAGATCGACATCGCCCGCGGCGATGTTTTGGCCCCACTACAGGCCCGGCCGATCGTTGCGGATCAATTCGCCGCGCATCTGATTTGGTTGGACGAGGAGCCGCTGCTGCCCGGCCGGCAATATCTGCTGCGGATCGGGCAGGCCTGGGTGCCGGCCTCGGTCACCGCCATCAAGCACGGCATCAACGTCAATACGCGTGAGTACGAGCCGGCCCGGCGGGTGGAGCTGAACGGCATTGCCTTCTGCAACCTGGCGACCACACGGCCGATCGCCTTCGACCCCTATGCCGAGGATCGCGGCACCGGCGGCTTCATCCTGGTGGACCGCTTCACCAACCGCACCGCAGGCGCCGGCATGATCAGCTTCGCCCTGCGCCGAGCCGGCAATATCCACCAGGAAGACATGCTGGTGGACAAGGCGGCGCGCGCCGCCCTGCTCCACCAGACGCCCCTGGTATTGTGGTTCACCGGCCTGTCCGGCGCCGGCAAGTCGGCGGTCGCCAAGGTGCTGGAGCAGAAGCTGCACCAGGGTGGCCGGCTGACAACGCTGCTCGACGGCGACAATCTCCGCCACGGGCTGAACCGCGACCTTGG
>CAITYE010000211.1 GCA_903896535.1 uncultured Paracraurococcus sp. | reverse complement strand
GCAGAGCCGGTCGCGATGGGGGTTGAGGCCCATTGTCTCGGTATCGATCGCCACGATCGGACCAAAGCCGAGGTCGGCCGGCAGGTCGTGCTTGTGCAGCTGGATCACGCCCCGATGCCCCCTTCTGGCCGCGCGAGTAAACAGGGTGCTGGCCATGATCGAAGGGTTGTCGGGCCGCCGGGGGCGGCGGTCAATGGCGGGGCCGCCGCCGCCGGCTCGCCGGACGAACGACCCACCCGGCCGCGGTCGCCGGGCTCAGGGGCGATTATGTCGATCCTCCTGACGGCCGCGAATGCGGGTCATGATCTCCGCGCCGCGTTGGCGGTGGGAGGTGCGAGTCAGCAAATGTTCTGCCAGACGCAGCAAGGTCATCTGCGCGGGGCGCAGGGTCCCACCATCCCGCGATTTGCGCTCCAGGCGCAGCACGACTTGAAAAGCCGCCATATCGCTGAACCGGGACATCATATGACCCAGCTCGGCAAAAGACGTGTAGCATTCCGATATAAGGAAAATCAAAATCGCTATCAATAAATAATAATCAATTAAAGCGGCAAATGTCATGGGGAATTCTCGGTAAAACCAAGATGTCCCAGATTTATAATAGGTTTCTGCATTCGAGGATAAGGGTAGCAATGTGTTTATACTATTAGGAAAATTTCCTGTGTTACTGACAAAAGTAGGGGCGCGATGCGCCTCAGCCATCACTCCAAGCAAGGCATAGACAATCCCTGGATGCAGCGACTTGTTCACCACGACATTGATGTTTGCCCCCAATAGCGCCACATCCTCTGGTGGTTTGTTCGCCACGAAATCATAGATATGTTTTGGAAGGGTGGTCGTGCTCAGATCGGGTTCCCGCCGGCTCAGTGCGTCTGCATCCGACATGTTGAGCAGGGCCAGATTGGGGTCCCGCATCAGCCGAGCGATGTTCGGGTTGCCGGACGCGAGCATGAAGATGCCGACGTCGTAGCTTTGTGCGATCAGGCCGTTCACCGCATCGAGCAGCGGCATGAAGAGGAACTGGGTATTTCCTTGGTCGACCCCATAATAGGCCAGCACCCGTAGCGCCGCCTGGCTGGTGGCGCTGCGCTCTGGCGGCAGGGCGATGCGGCGACCGATCAGCTGCTTTGGAGTGTTCAGCTCACCGAGCTGCTGGGCATAGAAAATGAACAGCGGCTGCAACTCGATCGCCCCGAGTGAGGCAATATTTGGGGCCCTGCCGGGCGCGACCTGCTGCGCCGTGAAGCCCAGCATCGCGCCGCCCTGCTTGACGTTGACATGGTCGACGATGCCCTGAGAGTCCGGATTGTACTGCAGTTCGAGGTTGACGCCGCGCTGCTTTAGCGCCTCGCGATAAACCATCGCTGTCTGTTCGTAGCTGCCGCCGCGCGGTCCCACCTCGAACACAACTGTGCTGGGCGGAATCGCCCGCATGATGGCGAATATAACGAAGCCGATACCCACCAAAATTGTGGCCAGGCGGAGCAGCGCCAGCGGATTCCTGAAGATCCAGAGGCGCTGCTGCTCCATCTCACCTTCGTTCCTTCTTCCAGCACTACATCCGATAGGCAAAAATTATATGGTATTATATATTTCCCTGGACATCATCGCCTCCAAAGCGGCCTATCTTCACTCTGTGGGATCAATGCGAGATCCATCAAAGTCGAGGTCGCTCTGAGCCGCCGCGCGCCGGTTGGCCCGGTTGAGCATCAGGGCGATCGCAAATCGCCGCAGCGCCCCCACGCCCAACAGCCCGACCTGCATAATGCTGCCGAAGACCAGGATTCCCAGCAGGTATACGCCCAGTTGCTGCGGAAAGCTGCCCATCGCGTTGGCCTGCCGCAGGATGATCGAAATGCCCTCCTGCACGCCGATCGCCGCGCTAATACCCGAAGACATCACCATTACGAAATAGGCACGAACCAGATTGGGCAGGAACAAGAGCGCTGCCGAGAAAGAGCCCGCGCGCCAATGCCGTAGGGCATCGGCGCCGCTATCGGCGATATAGGCCGCCGCGTAGGGCATCAGCGCCCAGGCGACCGTCATGACCGGCGACAGCGCCGTGCCGCCGCCAGGGCCGGCCTGCAAGACCTGGAACAGGAAGTACATGGTCACGAAGGTCGGTGCGGCACGCATCAGGGCGGTGACGGGCGATGCCGCCCAGCGGAGCCAGCGCGATCCGCTGGCCAGGCAAATGGCCAGCGGCAGACCTACCGCCAGGCCAAGGAGCAGCCCGATGGCCGCGATCCAGAAATTGATGCTGACGCCACCAAGGAGGTGCAGCAGGAAGCCAGGCGGTAGGGCGTCGAAGAAGGCGGTCATCGGGCCGACGCCCGATTCCGTAGCAGGCCGCCGAGCGCTTGGACCACTGGGACCAGAAGCAGGACTGCCAGGGTGTAGAACACCAGCAGCAGCCAATACGTCGTTGCCCGCTCCGCCGAGAAAGAAGCGGTATCGGTCAGCGCGTTCAGCAGTTCCGGCACGCCGATGAAGCTGGCGATCGGCGTTCCCTTGATGGCGTTGATGATGAAGGCGCCGATCTGGGTCTCGGCCCGCGCCAGCCCTTCCCGGAACAGCCGATGCGGTGGCACTGGGGCCTCGTCGCGCTTGGCCGCATCCGCCCGCAGGCTGGCGACGGCGTCCGCGATCGCCCGCCCGGCATAGCTGCCATTGATCAGCCCGAGCGCGATGATGGCGGTGATCAGCCCTGACAGGGTCGTGATCCCGACCAAGTGGTTGCAAAGCGCCGCGGCGATCACCAGCGTCAACACGACTGGGCATGACTGCATCAGGACGCAGACCCCCTGGGCCAGCCAGCGCAGAGGCAGCCCGCCGAAGCCGAGCGCCAGCCCGATGAGCACCGCGATGCACGGTGTGGCCAGACTGACGCCCAGAATCAGCAAACCTGAGTTGATCGCGCCGTTGCGTACCAGGTCCCAGGCCGGGGCCATCTTGAACATCGCCAGGGTGGCGCGCAGGCCGAGGCGCTGCTCGATCCAGGCTTCGATGGCATCTACCTGGCCCGCCCAGGGCGTGGCGGGTACCGCGGTAACCAGCGGCGCCGCCAGGCAGGTCCCATCCTGCAGCGCCGTCGCGCTATTGCAGCGGCCCGACCAGGCGGAGCGTTGGCGCTCTAGGAAGCCCGTGGCGATCCCGTGTGTCGCTGCCGTATTCAGGAAGATGCCGTCGCGGTGGAACCGAGCGCTCAGGATCGACAGGAGCTGCGCGAGGTGCTCCGTCCCCTCGCGCCCGACGGCCATGCCCCAGGGCACCGGGGCGAAGCCGAATTTTGTCTCGTAGCGCGCGGCGAAGGCGGGATCGGCGAAGGCGGCGGCAAAGAAACTGTCATCCTGCGCCGCCAGCTGGCAGGCCTGCGCCGATAGCCGTTCGACCAGCTTGGCGGGCGAATCGAACAGCATCAGCCGCGCGTTATGGCCCGAGAGCTCGGCGTTCGAGGCATTGCCCACGGTGACGCAAATCGTCTGCCCTGCGAGGTCGTCGAAGTCCGTCAGCGCCCGCCCGCGCGGCCCGACGACCACGGTTTGGGACTGGTAATAGTGTGGCCTGATGAAGCGTGCCTGCCCATCGCGCAGGCTGGTATGCCCCATTGTTGCGATCGTCAGGTCGATGCGATCTTCCCCCAGCATCGCGATGCGGTTCGCCGGGGTGACGGGTACCAGTACCAGATCAACACCAAGCGCGGCCGCGATTGCGCGGGCGATGTCAATTTCGTACCCGGCTAGGCCCTGTGCCGTCTCTCCGGCAAATAGGGGGTAGTTGGTTCGTACCCCGACGCGCAGCTTGCCACGGCAGAGAATGCGGACCAGGCGGTCGACAGCGTCTTCCTTGCAGCCGGCGCCAGCCGCGCGGCGGGCGGTGGCCAGTTCGGCGGCGAAGGCCGCGTCCAGCGCGGCGCTCGGCGCTGGTTGCGCCAGGGCGGCCGACCAGGCCGCGGCTGCCAGCAGCAGGGCGGTGGCGAGTGCGGCGAGGCGGGCCTTCATGCCAGGGGCAGGTGGGCGGCGAGTTCGACGACGTACATGTCGGCGAACATCGTGTTTCCAATGATGTGCAGGGAAGCGCCGCGTTCCGCCGCGAGGATATCCGGGTTCATATGGTGCAGCTTCTGGTCAGGCAGGATCACGAGTTCGGTTCGGACTATACGCAGGCCGAGTTCATACTTTGCCGCGAGGCGGCGACTGAGGTCGAGACCCACACAGCCATTATGGGTGATAAAGGCGCTGCCCGTCGGGGCGAGATGCGCGGCGACCCCGGCGATAAAGCGGTCGAGATAGCGGCGGCCATCAGGGCCGCCGTCGCTCCAACTCCGCAAGCGGCTGTCGAAACCGTTGTCCCGCGTGGGGAATTGCGGCAGGTTCGCCACGACCAGTTCGAACTGCCTGTTCTGGACGGGCTCGAACATGTCGCCAGCCAGCAATTCCAACCGATCGCCAAGGTGTTGTTCGCGAAACAGGGCAAGCCCGGCCCGCATCGCCGCCGGTTCTAAATCCACGCCGACTACCTTGGCGGCGCCGGACGCGACCATGGCAGCCAGGATGACCCCGCTGCCGAAGCCGATTTCGAGCACGCGCGCACCCTTGACCCGTGGAGCGGCTTCGCGCAGGGCCTGGATCAGGGCAGCTGAATATTCGCTGGGCCGGAATAGGTCAGCTTCATCGGAATCGGCGGCCCGATCAGTGAACATAGATGTCCCGCTCGATATAGCACCGATCCCCTGCTAAAAAGTTTAAAGGATCTAATTTTTACACCAGACTTACTGCCGGTACAAGTCCCATTATCGCCAGCGCAATATATACAATGGGATGAAATGTAAATGCTAAAAACCGTTTCTTTAGGATGACAAAGGTCTCGAAGAAACAACCTAGGGGCGCGAAGCGAGTGGTGCTTCTCTTCCATCGAAGTGACGTGGTGCCCAGGAAAGGACTCGAACCTTCACGACCTTGCGGTCACTGGCACCTGAAGCCAGCGCGTCTACCAATTCCGCCACCTGGGCAGGTCACGGTCTCAAGGGCGCGGTCATTAGGCGCGGGCCGGCGCGGCGTCAACCCGCCGGCTCAGCGCGCGCCGATGGCGGCCAGCCGGCGTTCCTCGTCCACGATGTAGTCGCGCACCACCGGCACGTCGTCCCGCTGGGCCGACAGCAGCAGTTGGAAGACGAAATTGCTCCCCTCCAGGAAGCCCAGCTCGACGGAAGCGAGGTAGAAATCCCACATCCGGCAGAAGCGTTCGCCCTGCATCGCCACGGCCTCGGCGCGCTTCCCATCGAAGGCTTCGCGCCAATGCTTGATGGTCCAGTAGTAGTGCAGGCGCAGGCTTTCGCAATCCGCACACCAGGTCCCCGTCCGCTCGAGCGAGGCGAATACCTCTGACAGCGCTGGCACATAGCCGCCGGGGAAGATGTATTTGCGGATGAAGGGCGCGGTGGTACCGGGCGGCGATTGCCGGCCGATGCAATGGACCAGCGCGAAGCCGCCGGGCTTGGTCAGCGCCTTGATCTTGCTGAAATACGTATCGAACTCGTCGATCCCGATCGCCTCCATCATGGCGATGGAGACGACGCGGTCATAGGTGCCTTCCAGCAGCCGGTAGTCCTGTTCCCGAAATTCGACGAGGTCGGTGACGCCCTCATCGATCGCCCGCTGCCGAGCGACGCCGCATTGCTCGGGCGAGAGGGTGACGGAGACGACCTTCACCCCGTAGTTACGGGCGAGGAAGGTCCCGAGCGCCCCCCAACCCGAGCCGATCTCTGCCACCGTCATCCCGGGCGCGAGGCGCAGCTTGGCGGCGATGTGACGCAGCTTGGCGATCTGTGCCTGGTACAAGCTTGTCTCCGGCGTCGGGTAATAGGCGCAGGAGTAGGTCATCGTCTCATCCAGCCACATCCGGTAGAAATCCGGCGGGATGTCGTAATGGTGGCGGATGTTTTTGGCAGCGAGGCCGAGCGGATTGCGCTGGTGCCAGCGCCGCGCCGTTCGCCAGCCGCGCCTGAGCGCCTTCTGTACCGGATGCGCCGCCAGCCCGCCGCGATTGACCGAAAAGAGTTTCAGCAGGTCGAAGACCGGCTGTCCGTCCTGCATGACCAGCCGCCCGTCCATGTAGGCCTCCGCGGCCTTGAGTTCGGGGTTGAAGAAGATCTCCCGCTCCACGGCCTTGTCGGTCAGGTGGATCGCCACCGCGGGGCCGTCCGTCCCGCTGCCGAAGCTGTGGACCCGGCCGGCATGGTCGGTCACGGTCAGGCGACCACGCTGGACGAAGCGGCGCAACAGGTTGCCGAGCAGCAGCATCAGGGGCATCTCCCGCAGTATGGGTGCTCTATGGCGGCCGGCGGGGCGCTTGCCCAGCGCCCCGCTTGGCGCCAAGCCCATTGCCGCTTATTGGTCCGCTCGCCCATCCCGCAGGAGTGTCCCGCATGAGCCTTCCCGGCCGTCCGCGCATCGCCACCGTCTTCGGTGGCTCGGGCTTCATCGGTCGCCGCCTGGTGCCGCGGCTGGCGACGCAGGGCTACACGGTGCGGGTGGCGGTGACCGACCCGGCCGGCGCCCGCTTCCTGACGACGCAAGGCACGGTCGGGCAGATTGTGCCGCTGGCGGCGGATGTGACAGACCCGGCCGCGGTGGCCGCCGCGGTCAAGGGCGCCGCGCTGGTGGTCAACCTGGTTGGCATCCTGCATGGCGACTTCGCCGGCATCCAGCAGCGGGGCGCCGCCCATGTCGCGCGGGAGGCGCAGGCGGCCGGCGCGCGGCTAGTGCATGTCTCCGCGCTCGGCGCCGATCCGGCGAGCCCGGCCGCCTATGGGCGCAGCAAGGGGGAGGGAGAGCGAGCGGTGCATGCCGCGCATGCCCGCGCCGTGATCCTGCGGCCGTCCGTCGTCTTTGGCCCGGGCGATGGCTTCTTCAACCGTTTCGCTGCCATGGCGCGCGCCCTGCCGGTGCTGCCGGTGGTGGCCGGGGAGACGAAGTTCCAGCCTGTCTATGTCGAGGATCTGGTGGCGGCGATCCTGGTCGCGGCCGAGCGCCAGGACGGCCGGATCTACGAGCTCGGCGGGCCACGGGTGCTGACCATGCGGGAGGTCCTGACCTATATTCTGGGCGTCACCGGGCTGCGCCGGCCGCTGCTGGCATTGCCGCCCGGGCTGCTGCGGCTGCAGGCCTGGCTGGCGGAATTCCTGCCGAATCCGCCGATCACCCGGGATCAGTTGCTGATGCTGGGGCGGGACAATGTCGTCTCGCCCGGCGCACTGGGGCTGGCCGAGCTCGGCATCCCGCCCACGCCGATCGAGGCGGTGGTGCCGGCCTACCTGACGCGGTTTCGTGAGGGCGGCGGCAGGCGGCCGGTTTCCGCCGCATAGGTCCGAATCGGTCATAACAAGCCGGGGTAGTGCGAAAGCTGCTCTCCCCAACTGGGTGGTTCCGGAAAATAACGACAGCAAAGCTGTCATAAAAGCGAAAAAGCGCTGGCATTCGGCCAGCGGCGGCCGTAAAACTTTGTTTGGCGCTCTCCAAGCGGCAAGGCATGCCTCCGGCCGGTCCCCCCGTCGGTGCCGGTCTGCTGCCCCGGAGGGCGATTGTCTTCCGGTTGCGGGACCGCCTTGGTGGTTGGCGCCTTTTGGGGCAGGGGCCCCGCGGTGCCTTTTGCCCTGCTCGCCGCCGGCCGAACACGAGGACAGGCCATGGCCGAGCGCATGCTGCAATTCGTTCGCCTCCAGCAGGCCCCGCCCGAAAAGCGCGCGGCCACCGAACGCCGCGCCGATTTCGGCGAAATCTACCGCGAATTCGCCGCCGAGGCCGCCACCGCCCAGGCCAGCCGTTGCAGCCAATGCGGCGTGCCCTTCTGTTCGGTGCATTGCCCGCTGAACAACGACATCCCCGACTGGCTGAAGCTGACCGCCGAGGGGCGCCTGGAGGAGGCCTACGAGGTCTCCGCTGCCACCAATACCTTCCCCGAGATCTGCGGCCGCATCTGCCCGCAAGACCGCCTGTGCGAAGGCAATTGCGTCATCGAGAAGGATTTCGAAAGCGTCACCATCGGCGCTGTCGAGAAATACATCACCGAAACCGCCTGGGAGCGCGGCTGGGTCAAGCCGCCGACCCCGCGCGTCGAACGCGCCGAGAGCATCGGCATCATCGGCGCCGGCCCGGCCGGCCTTGCCGCGGCCGAGAAGCTGCGCCGCCGCGGCTACCAGGTGCATGTCTATGATCGCTACGACCGCGCGGGCGGCCTGCTCATCTACGGCATCCCGAACTTCAAGCTGGAGAAGTCGGTGGTGCTGCGCCGCTGGGACCAGTATCGCTCGGCCGGCATCCATTTTCACCTGGACACGGCAATCGGGCGCGACATCAGCTTCGCCGCGCTCCGCGCCCGCCATGATGCGATCTTCGTGGCGACCGGCGTCTATCAGGCGCGCGACATTGAAACCCCTGGCTGCGCGCTGGAGGGCATCGTCCCGGCGCTGGATTACCTGACCGCGTCGAACCGTGAGAATCTGGGCGATGCGGTGCCGGAATTCGCCTCCGGCGCGCTCGATGCGCGGGGCAAGCGCGTGGTTGTCGTGGGCGGCGGCGATACCGCCATGGATTGCGTCCGCACCGCCATCCGCCAGGGCGCGGCCAGCGTCACCTGCCTCTATCGCCGCGACAAGGCCAATATGCCGGGCTCGATGCGTGAGGTGAAGAACGCGGAAGAAGAGGGCGTGATCTTCACCTGGCTGGCGGCGCCGGAGGCGTTCCTCGGCGACGGGCGCATCAGCGGCGTACGGGCGATCCGCATGCATCTCGGCTTGCCGGATCCGACCGGGCGTCAGCAGGTGGCACCCATCCCAGGCAGCGCCTTTGACATCCCCTGCGATCTGGCGATCAAGGCGCTGGGCTTCGACCCCGAAGACCTGCCGGCCGCCTTCGGGGAGCCGGGACTGCCGGTGACGCGCTGGGGCACGCTGACGGTGAACCAGAAGACTTTCATGACCGCCCTGCCCGGCGTCTTCGCCGGTGGCGACATCGTCCGCGGCGCCTCCCTCGTGGTCTGGGCGATCCGTGACGGGCGCGATGCGGCCGAGCAGGTCCATGCCTTCATCCAAGCCAAGGCGCCCGTGCGCCAAGCGGCGGAGTGATGCCGATGACTGAGACCGGAGCTGAGTTCGCCGCCCGTTACGCCGCCGGCCGGGCTACGCTCGACGCCGCCGGCATCGACACTGTCGAGCACGATGCCTGTGGCGTCGGCCTCGTCGCGGCGCTTGATGGCAAGCCTCGCCGCCGCGTGGTGCAGGCCGGCATCGATGCGCTGAAGGCGGTCTGGCATCGCGGTGCGGTCGATGCCGACGGCAAGACCGGTGACGGCGCGGGCATCCATATCGAAATCCCGCAGGATTTCTTCGCCGAGGTCGTCCAGCGCGGCGGTGACCGACTGCGCCCGGGGCGCATCGGCGTCGGTATGGTGTTCCTGCCGAAGACCGATTTCGGGGCGCAGGAGCGCTGCCGGCAGATCGTCGAGAGCGAGATCCTCGCCGCTGGCTACGCCATCTATTCCTGGCGCCAAGTCCCCATCGAGGTCTCGGTCATCGGCGAGAAGGCCAATGCGACACGGCCGGAGATCGAGCAGATCCTGATCTACGATCCTGCCCAGCGCGACGAGGCGATCTTTGAGCGTGATCTTTATGTCATTCGCCGGCGGATTGAGAAGGCGGCAATCGCGGCCTCGATCCCCGAGCTCTACCTTTGCTCGCTCTCCTGCCGCTCGCTCATCTACAAGGGGATGTTCCTGGCCGAGAGCCTGTCGGTCTTCTATCCCGATCTGACCGATGAGCGCTTCGTCAGCCGCTTCGCGATTTATCACCAGCGCTATTCGACCAATACCTTCCCCACCTGGCGCCTTGCCCAGCCCTTCCGGATGATCGCCCATAACGGCGAGATCAACACGGTGGCCGGCAACGCCAACTGGATGAAGAGCCACGAGACGCGGCTCTCGCATCCTCTGCTTGATGCCTATCTGGATGACATCAAGCCGGTGGTGCAGGCTGGCGGGTCCGATACCGCCATCCTCGATAATGTCTTCGAATTGCTGGTGCGCGGCGGGCGCGACGCGCCCATGGCCAAGGCCATGCTGATCCCGGAGAGCCTGGGCGCCAACGCCACTATGCCGCAGGCGCATCGCGACCTTTTTCTCTATTGCAACGCGGTGATGGAGCCCTGGGACGGGCCGGCGGCGATCTGCGGCACTGACGGGCGCTGGGCGGTGGCCGGGCTCGATCGCAACGGGCTGCGGCCGCTGCGCTACAGCCGCACCCGCGACGGGCTGCTGATTGTGGGTTCGGAGACCGGCATGGTGAAGCTGCCGGAGGACCAGATCCTCGCCAAGGGGCGGGTTGGCCCCGGGCAGTGCATCGGCGTCGATCTGGAAAGTGGGGCTTTTTATGATGACCGCGATCTGAAGGATCTGATCGCCGCCCGTCGCCCCTTCGGCAAATGGACCGAGCGCACCATCAGCATCGACGGCATCGTCCGTGCCGGCATCGCGGAGCCTGAGCTGTTGCGCGGCGAGCAGCTACGCCGTCGCCAGCTCGCAGTCGGCTACACCCTGGAGGAGTTGGAGACCATCCTGCATCCGATGGTCGAGGACGCGCAGGAAGCCGTCGGCTCGATGGGCGACGATACGCCCATCGCCGTGCTCTCCAGCCGCTATCGCGGCCTGCACCACTATTTCCGCCAGACCTTCAGCCAGGTCACCAACCCGCCGATCGACAGCCTGCGAGAGACGCGGGTGATGACGCTGAAGACCCGGCTCGGCAATCTCGGGAACATCCTCGACGAGGACCCGACGCAGTGCGACATGCTGATGCTGGACAGCCCGGTCCTGTCGAATGCCGAGTTCGAGGCGATGCGCCAGTTCATGGGCGCCAATGCCTGCGAGGTCGATTGCACCTTCTCGGCTGAGGATGGCGAAGCCGGCCTGCGCCGCGCCTTCGAACGCATCCGCCGCGAGGCGGCGGAGGGGGTGCAGCGCGGCTGCGCGCATGTGATCCTGAGCGATTCAGCGCAAGGCCCGGCACGGGCGCCGATCCCGATGATCCTGGCGGTCGGCGCGGTGCACACGCATCTGGTGCGGCATTCGCTGCGGACCTTTACCTCGCTGAACGTCCGCAGCGCCGAATGCGTCGATGTGCACTATTTCGCCGTGCTGATCGGCGCGGGCGCGACCACGGTGAACGCCTATCTGGCGCAGGAGAGTATCGCCGACCGCCAGCGCCGCGGCCTGTTCGGCGATGCCTCCCTCGCGGCCTGCGTGGCGAAATACAAGAAGGCGGTCGATAAGGGACTGCTGAAGGTGATGTCGAAGATGGGCATCTCCGTGGTCTCCTCCTATCGCGGGGGGATGAATTTCGAGGCCATCGGTCTGTCCCGCGCGCTGGTGGCGGAATTCTTCCCCGGCGTGCCGTCCCGCATCTCCGGCATCGGGCTGTCGGGCATCGCCCGGCGCGTGCTCGGGCTGCATCGGATCGCCTGGGATGCCGATGCCGTCGCCCTGCCGGTGGGCGGCCTGTACAAGCGCCGGCTGCGCGGCGAGAGCCACGCCTTCGACGGCGGGCTGATCCACACGCTGCAACAGGCGGTGGAGACCGACAGCTACGGCACCTTCAAGCGCTATTCGGAAGCCGTCCGCCGGCAGCCGCCGGTCGCGCTGCGCGACCTGCTGGACTTCCGCGCCGAGGGCCGCCTGCCGGTCGCGCTCGAGGAAGTGGAAAGCATCACCGAAATCCGCAAGCGCCTGGTCGCCCCGGGCATCTCGCTCGGCGCCCTCAGCCCGGAGGCGCATGAGACTCTCTCCATCGCCATGAACCGGATCGGCGCGCGTTCCGATTCTGGCGAAGGCGGGGAGGACCCGGCGCGCGCCAAGCCGCGCGCCAATGGCGACAATGCCAGCAGCGCTATCAAGCAGATCGCCTCCGGCCGCTTCGGCGTCACCGCCGAATACCTGAACAATTGCCGCGAGATCGAGATCAAGGTGGCGCAGGGCGCCAAGCCGGGCGAAGGCGGGCAGCTGCCGGGCTTCAAGGTGACCGGGCTGATCGCCAAGCTGCGCCATTCGACGCCGGGGGTGATGCTGATCAGCCCGCCGCCGCATCACGACATCTACTCCATCGAGGATCTGGCGCAGCTCATCTACGACCTGAAGCAGATCAACCCGGAGGCTTCGGTCTGCGTGAAGCTCGTCTCGCGGTCCGGGATCGGCACCATCGCGGCAGGCGTCGCCAAGGCAAAGGCGGATGCGATCCTGGTCTCCGGCCATTCGGGCGGCACCGGCGCATCGCCGCAATCCTCGATCAAATATGCCGGCCTGCCCTGGGAAATGGGGCTGTCCGAGACGCATCAGGTGCTGGCGCTGAACCGGCTGCGGCATCGGGTGAAACTGCGGACCGATGGCGGTCTCAAGACCGGGCGGGACGTGGTGATCGCGGCCATGCTGGGGGCGGAGGAGTTCGGCATCGGCACCGCCAGCCTGGTCGCCATGGGGTGCATCATGGTCCGGCAATGCCATTCGAATACCTGCCCGGTCGGGGTCTGTACCCAGGACGAAGCGCTGCGGCAGAAATTCGCCGGCAGCCCGGAGAAGGTGATCAACCTGTTCAGCTTCATCGCTGAGGAGGTGCGGGAGATCCTGGCAAGCCTGGGCTTCCGCAAGTTGACCGACGTGATCGGCCGCACCGACCTGTTGCGGCAGGTCAGCCGGGGAGCCGAGGATCTGGACGATCTCGACCTGAACCCGCTGCTGGTGAAGGTGGATGCCGGCCCGCATGCCAGCTTCTGCACGCTGGAAGGCCGCAATGAGGTGCCGGAGACGCTGGATGCCGACATGATCCGCGACGCCGCAGCGCTGTTCGAGCGCGGCGAGAAAATGCAGCTTGAATATAACATCCGCAACACGCATCGGGCGATCGGCACCAAGATCAGCAGCCTGATCACCCGCCGCTTCGGCATGACCTCGTTGCAGGCGGGGCATCTGACGGTGCGGCTGCGCGGGACCGCCGGGCAGTCGCTCGGTGCCTTCGCGGTGCAGGGGCTGAAGCTGGAAGTGCTGGGCGATGCCAATGACTATGTCGGCAAGGGCCTGTCCGGCGCGTCCATCGTGGTCCGCCCGGCGCCTTCCTCCGGCCTCGTCTGGAACGAGAACAGCATCATCGGCAATACCTGCCTCTACGGCGCGACGGCCGGCGAACTGTTCGCCGCAGGGCAGGCGGGGGAGCGCTTCGCGGTACGGAATAGCGGTGCCGTCGCCGTGGTCGAAGGCTGCGGTGCCAATGGCTGCGAGTACATGACTGGCGGGACGGTGGTCATCCTCGGCCCGGTTGGCGACAATTTCGGTGCTGGCTTCACCGGCGGCATGGCCTTCCTCTACGACCCGGCTGAGGTCTTCGAGAAGCGGGTGAACCCTGACACGCTGCTCTGGGGCCGGCTGGGCTCGGCGCATTGGGAGGGCGAGCTGATCCGCCTGATCGAACGCCATGTCGAGGCAACGGGCAGCCGCTTCGCCGCCCGCCTGCTGAATGACTGGGCTGAGGAGCGGGGCCGCTTTTGGCAGGTGGTGCCGAAGGAATACGCCCGCTACCTGCCGGCCCCGATGGCCGCGCCCGCGGCGGCGGCGGCCGAATGACCGCCCGCCGGGCGGGCGCTTTGCGGGGCGCCCGCCGGCTGGCATAACAGGCGGTGTGCGAATCCTCTATCACCTGCCGCTGTCGCCCTATGCTCGCAAGGCGCGCCTTGCGCTGACCGAAAAGCGGATTCCGTTCGAGCTGCGAAGCGAAAGGGTCTGGGACCGTCGGCCCGAATTCCTGGAGCTCAATCCCGCCGGAATGGTCCCAGTGCTGGTCGAGCCGAACGGCTTGGTGATCGCCGACAGCTATGCCATCTGCGAATATCTGGACGAGGCCTATCCCGACATCCCGATGCTCGGCCGCTCGCTTGCCGAACGGGCGGAAGTGCGGCGGCTGCTGGCCTGGTTCGACGGCAAATTCGCCGCCGAGGTGACGCAGAACCTACTATACGAAAAGCAGATGAAGCGCCTGCTGGGGCGCGGCAATCCGGAAGGGGCGGTGATCCGCGCCGGCTACCAGAACCTGAAGCCGCATCTGGAATATCTGGGCTGGCTGGCGGAGACGCGGCATTGGCTGGCCGGGCCGCAGCTGACGCTGGCCGATTTCGCCGCCGCTGCGCATCTCTCGGCCCTGGACTACCAGGG
>CAITYE010000210.1 GCA_903896535.1 uncultured Paracraurococcus sp. | reverse complement strand
GCGGCCGTGGTGGTCCCGGTGGCGCTGCTCGCCGCGGGGCTGTTCGCGCTGGCGACGGGGGCGGTGGCGCTGCGGACGACCGGCGTCAATTTCATCATGATCACCCTGGCCTTCGGCCAGATGGCCTTCTTCGCGGCCGGCGCCCTTGCGCTGTATGGCGGCGATGACGGCTATACGCTCTATAGCCGCACCACCCTGGCCGGGGGGCGCTGGCTGGCTGACCGGCTGGTCTTCCACTTCGTCTGTCTCGGCCTGCTCGGGCTGGCTTTCCTGGTGATCCACATGCTGCTCGCGGCCCGCTTCGGCCGGGTGCTGCGGGCCGCGCGGGAGAATCAGTCCCGGACTGAGGCATTGGGCTTCGATCCCTATCCCTATCGGCTTTTGGCCTATGTCGTGGCCGGGGTGCTGGCCGGGCTGGCCGGCGTGTTGCTGGCCAATTCGAACGAGTTCGTCGCGCCCAGCTACCTGGCCTGGCAGCGGTCCGGCGACCTGCTGTTCATGGTGATCCTGGGCGGTCTCGCCGGGCCGGAGGGCGCGATCCTCGGCGCCCTGGCGCTGGTACTGGCCGAGGAATGGCTCGCCATGCTGACCCCGCATTGGCGGCTGATCCTCGGGCCGCTGATCGTCCTGGCGGCGCTGTTCCTGCCGCGCGGCCTGATCGGGATACGGCGGCATGACTGACCCGGTGTTGCGACTGGAAGGGCTGCGCAAGGCCTATGGCGGGCTGCTTGTCACCGATGCGGTCTCCTTGGACGTGCGGCCGGGGGAGATCCATGCGCTGATCGGGCCGAACGGCGCTGGCAAGACGACCCTGATCGGCCAGGTCGCCGGCACGCTGCGCCCGGATGCCGGGCGGGTCCTGCTCGATGGCCGCGATATCACTGGCCTGGCGGTGGCGCGCCGCGCGCGGCTGGGTCTTGTCCGCAGCTTTCAGATGATCGCCGTGCTGCCCGGCTTCACCGTGCTGGAGAACGTCGCCCTCGCGGTGCAGGCCAAGCACGGTTCGTCCTTCCGCCTGTTCCGCCCGGTCGCGCGGGAGAGTGGGTTGAACCGCGCGGCCATGGCGGCGCTCGATCAGGTGGGGCTGGCGGCACGGGCGACGGCCCGCGCGGGGACGCTGGCGCATGGGGAAAAGCGGCAGCTCGAACTGGCGATCGCCCTGGCCCAGTCGCCGCGGCTGCTGCTGCTGGATGAGCCCTTGGCGGGCACCGGGACCGAGGAGGCCGAGCGGCTGGTCGGCCTGCTCGGCGCGCTGAAGGGGGGGCCTGCGGTGCTGCTGGTCGAACACGACATGGACGCGGTCTTCGCCCTGGCCGACCGCATTACCGTGCTGGCGCTGGGGCGGGTCATCGCCAGCGGGCCGCCCGCGGCGATTCGCGCCGACCCGGCGGTGCGCGCGGCCTATCTGGGCGAGGCGGCCGACGCGTGCTGAGCGTTGAGGGCCTCGCCGCCCGCTATGGCGGTGCCCAGGCGCTGCAGGGGGTGAGCCTGAGTGTGGGCGCCGGCGAGGTGGTGACGCTGCTCGGCCGCAACGGCATGGGCAAGACGACGACGCTGCGCGCCATTATGGGGCTGCTGCCCGCCGCCGGTGGCCGGCTGACCGCCGGGTGCATCCTGCTGGATGGCCGGCCGATCGAGGCGCTGGCGCCGCATCGCATCGCCCGGCTTGGCCTGGGTCTGGTGCCGGAAGGGCGGCAGGTCTTCCCGACCCTGAGCGTGACGGAAAACCTGACCGCGACTGCGGCATCCCGCGGCGGTGCGGCGCCGCGCTGGACGCTGCCGGGGATCTTCGCGCTGTTCCCCCGGCTGGCCGAACGCCGCGGGCAGCTCGCGCGGCACCTGTCGGGCGGCGAGCAGCAGATGCTGGCGATCGGGCGGGCGCTGATGACCAATCCACGGCTGCTGATCCTTGATGAGGCGACCGAGGGGCTGGCCCCGCTGATCCGCGCGGAAATCTGGGCGGTGCTTGGACAATTGCGGGCCGAGGGGCAGGCGATCCTGATCGTCGACAAGACGTTGTCGGCGATGCTGCGGCTGGCCGACCGGCATGTGATCCTGGAGCGGGGGCGGAGTGTCTGGACCGGCGGTTCGGGGGATTTCCTCGCCGATCCGGCACTGCGCGCGGGCCGCCTCGCTGTCTGATACCAACGGCGCGAGGCTTTGACTCGTGCCGTGCGCCTCAGGAAGCCGGAGTTTTCTGCCCGGCGGTTGAGAGACCATAAAAACCAATACCAGCGATCAAACGATTGGACCGCTGCACCCGGCCCGCGCTTACGACCGGTTAAGCGAAGCGCGCTACCGTCCGGACCGGCAATGCCGGGTGAATGGGTCCATGAAGATCGGTTACGACCGCGATGCGGACATCATCGTGAAGGGGTTTCACGTCGGCGATTTCGTCCGGCTCGTGGCCGATCAGGGTGGCGATCTCGGCTCCGGTCGCGCGGGCGATTGGGGGCTGGTCACGGCGGTTGATGCCGCCGGGCGGCTGACCATCAGACGCGCCGGCTATTCGGCGCCGCGCAACGCGACGCTCGTCTCCCTCTCGGCGGTGCCACCCCGGCTGGTCCGGCCATGCGATGCCAATGGCCGGCCGAAAGCGCTGCAAGCCGAACGAGGGAGCCTTTCCGCCGCGCTCTGGGGCGGCCAATGGGACCGGCGGGGCTGACGCCGGGCGACTGACCGGCGGCGAGCCCATCCCAGGGCCGGCCCTGGCTTGCCGATCCGGCTGCGGCATGGCGGAATGCCGAGGAGGAGCGCCAGCGCCAAATAGCCGGAGAACCCACCCATGCTGCGCCGCCTCGCGCTTCTTCTCTGCTGCCTTCTCGGGCTTCCCGCCAGTGCGGCGGAGTTCGCGCCGACCCGGCCGGTCCGCATCATCCTCCCCGTCGCCGCCGGCGGCAGCGCCGATGTCATGGCGCGCATCGTCGCGCAGGGTTTGACGCCGCTCTGGGGCCAGCAGGTGCTGGTTGAGGCGCGCACCGGCGCGGGCGGCCATATCGCTGGCGAATACGTGGCCAATAGCCCGGGCGATGGGCATACTCTGCTGTTCGGCACGGTCGGCATCCACGCCGCCTATGGCATGTATCGCCGCCTGGGCTACGACCCGGCAACCCAACTCGCCCCGGCTGTGCTGCTGGTCGAGGTGCCCTTCGTCGCCACGACGCATCCGGCGCGGCCCTGGCGGACGCTGGCCGAATTCACCGCCGCCGCCCGGGCGAGCCCTGGGGTCATCACCTTCGGGTCGGCCGGCAACGGCACCTCCACCCATCTGGCCGGAGAGCTCTATCAACTGCTGGCTGGCGTGAAGCTGCAGCACGTGCCCTATCGGGGCAGCAGCCAGGCGTTGAATGATCTGATGGCCGGCACCATCGATGCGGTGTTCGACAACCTGCCGGCGATCCCGCCGGTGGTGCAGGACGGCCGGGCAAGGCCGCTCGTCATCACCACTGTCGAGCGTTCGGCCAGCCTGCCGGGGGCGCCGAGCGCGCCGGAGGCCGGGCTGCCCGCCTATGTCACCAGCGCCTTCTTCACCTTGGCCGCCCCGGCCAGTACCCCGCCCGCGGTCCTCGATGCGCTGAATGCCGATCTGCGCGCGGTGCTGGCCCAGCCCGGCGTGCGGCAGCGGCTGATCGACCTGGGCGCCACCCCGGGTGGCCTGACGGTGCCCGAAATCCGCGCCTATTTCCTCCGCGAGACCGAGACCTGGACCAAGGTCATCGCCGCCGCCGGCCTGAAGGTGGAGTGATACTAGAGCGCGATGCGTTGAGGCGGAATCGCCGAAGGCGCTGCATCCCGCGATCCAACACATGCTAGAGCGGGCTGCGTGAACGTATGCGAACGCAGCATGCTCTAGCGGTCACATCCTTTGACCGCTGGTCTTGTTTGTCTGGCCCTCAATCGCCGGGCGGACAGCTCCGGTGTCCTCAGGCGCGCGGCGGTGGCCGCGGCGCCCGTGCGGGCGCTCGGCACGGGTCAAAGCCTCGCGTTGCTGGCATGACGCGCGCGCGCTGCCCGGGGCCGCTATACAAGCCCGCGCAGCGCGAGGGAGCCGCCGCATGATCGATCTGATGGAAGCCCTGCTGGGCATTGCGGCCGAGTCGCCGCTGGCCGCGCTCCGCGCCCGCCGGGCGCCGGCCCGCGCGCATGCCGAGGGCGCCTGGCGGGAGTTGGTCCTGCCGCCAGCCCCAGGTGGCCTGAGCCTGCCTGAGCGCGCCGCGC
>CAITYE010000209.1 GCA_903896535.1 uncultured Paracraurococcus sp. | reverse complement strand
GTCGGCAGCTCGCCCTCCAGCAGCAGATAGGCCACCTCCGTGAAGTCAGACTTCTCAGCCAATTGGTCGATCGGATAGCCACGATACAGCAATACGCCGGCATCGCCGTCGATGTAGGTGATCTTGCTTTCCGTGCTGGCGGTGGCGCCGTAGCCGGGATCGAAGGTAAAGACGCCCAGGTCGTTATAAAGCTTACGGATATCGAGCACTTGCGGCCCGAGCGTGCCGCTCAGCAACGGCAGCGTGGTGCTCTTGTTTGACCCTTCGACAGTCAGGGTAATGCCGGGCTTCGCCGCGCTGCTCATGGCTTGTTCCTTAGGACAGGGGCGACGCTTCGGGCACGACGCCGTGTTGTGCGGTGCAAGATAAAGGCGCGGGCCGAGGCTTGGCAACGCAGCTTCTGCGCCGTGCAGCCCGCACCACCGGTCAGGCCGCCAGGGCCGGTGTCTGCGTCCGCCGCCAGCCGCTGGCCCAGCCGGCCAGTTGACCGGCCGGGACCGGCGGCCCCACGGCGAAACCCTGGGCCCCATGGACGCCAAGCGCGCGCAGCGCCGCCCATTGCGC
This sequence comes from uncultured Paracraurococcus sp., assembly GCA_903896535.1. Lineage (GTDB taxonomy): Bacteria > Pseudomonadota > Alphaproteobacteria > Acetobacterales > Acetobacteraceae > CAITYE01. The sequence goes on along the minus strand of CAITYE010000209.1, from coordinate 10,269 downwards.
GGGCTCGCTCACCCCTTCGGCGATCAGCATCTGGCCGCGCCGGCGCGTTGCGATCACCAGGCGGCGTACCACCTGCCGCGTAACGGCCGAGCGTGGCAGCCGCGCCACCACCGACCGGTCGAGTTTCAGCCCCGCGAAGGGTAGGGCATGCAGCCTGTCGCGTCCGTCATCGGGTGCAATGTCATCCAGCAAGACCCGATAGCCGGCCGCGCGCAGCCGGCCGAGCGCCCGGCGCAACGCGCCGAGATCGTGGACCACCTGGCTTTCGGTCAGCTCCAGCATCACGTGCCCGGCGGTCAACGAGCTATGCACCAAGGTGCGGTCGAGCCAAGCCGGCAGGGCCGGGCGCAGCAGCAGCGTCAGTGGCAGGTTGATCGTCACCCCTAACCGCAGCCGGGGCCAAAGGGGACCAAGCTCAGCGATCGCCGTGCGCGTGACGAGCGCCAGCAAATCCTCGATGAGGCCAGCGGCCTCAGCCACGGGGACGAACTCGGCCGGGGCGACCGGGCGTCCATCCGACTGCCAGCGGGCGAGCGCTTCGACCAGCACCGGCCGGCGATCAGCCAGCCGGACCACGGGCTGGTAGCGCACGGAGATTTCGCCCCTCGCCATGCCGCGCCGCAGGGCCTCGCCCGTGAGTAGGGCGGTGTCGCGCAGCGGGGGCGGGTCGATCGGGGCGGGGCCGGGCAAGCGAGGTTTGGCCTTGTTCAGAATGTATTAATCTGTGCAAATAATCTCGTATTTTCGATCACCTGTCAATCCGCTCGTGGCAGCCATGGGTCGCCCCGCCATTGCGTGGCGAGGTCGCGCGCGGTTGCGCGCAGCAGCCCATCCCAGGTCGCCGCCGGCAGATAGCGGGGCAGATAGCCTTCGGCCTCAGCCGCCCCGACGAATTCGGCATCCGCCACCATGGCTTTGAGGGCTGCGCCCAACGCTTCCCTCAGGGGTTGCGGGGTCCCCAGCGGCAGCGCGAAGCCGCGATGCGCAGCGATCCGCACCGCGACCCCCTGTTCGGCCAGCGTCGGCATCTCGGGCAGCAATGGGCAGCGCGTGGCGGCGGCAAGACCGAGGCCGGCCAGCCGGTCATCGCTCAGGGCGGCCAGCGCTTCGGGCAAGGCGAGCATGGCGGCGGCGACATTGCCGGCGATCACCGCCTGCCGGGCCGTTTGTGCATTGGCGAAGGCGAGCAGGGTCAGCGGGCGCGCCCGGGCAAAGGCAAGCCCGGCGAGTTGCGCCGCGTTGCCGGGCGGCGGCGTGGCGAGGAGGGCTTGCTCACCGCGGGCGCGCAGCGCCCCAAGGGTCGGCGCCAGGCCAGGGTGGCCGACCAGCAGCACCGGTTCCTCGGCGATCGCGCCCAGGAAATCCAGGCGTTCGAGCATGGCGGACTGGCCGGCGGCGATCGCCCGCGCCAGCAGCAGCGGCGTCGCGACGGCGCCCAGCACATGGCCGTCCGGGACGGTGCCGGCCAGGCTGCGGGCGGCGGCGAGGCCGCCCTCCCCGGGCCGGTTCGCCACCGCGATCTGCGCCCGCGGCAAGTGCCGCTCCAGGAAGGGGGCGATACTGCGGGCCCAGCCATCGGCGTTGCCGCCCGGCGCGCCGGCGACGAGGAGGGAGATCGGGCCGGTCAGTCCACCCGCCCGGGCCGGCCGCGCTAGCAGGCCGAGTGCCGCGAGCCCGAAGCCCCGCCGGCCCGGCCCGGCCATCTCAGATCCCGAGGGCGGCGCCGGCCTTGGCGCCAGGTTGTGGCTTGTCCGGCTCACCCCGGCGTAGCCGGTTCTCACCGGTGTAGAGCACGATCGGCGCGGCGATGAAGACCGAGGAGCTGGCGCTGACCATGATGCCGAACAGCATCACCCAGGCGAAGCCCGAGAGCGTGTCACCGCCAAACAGGGCGAGCGGCACAGCCGCGAGCAGCAGCGTCATCGAGGTGCCGAGCGAGCGGTTCAGCGTCTCGTTGATCGACTGATCGACCAGCTGGCGCAGCGGCATCTGCTTATATTTGCGCAGGTTCTCCCGCATGCGGTCGAACACCACCACCTTGTCGTTGGCCGAAAAGCCGATAACCGTGAGGATCGCCGCCACAGTCGTCAGGTTGAACTCGATCCCGAACAGCACCATGAAGCCGATGGTCTTGGTCGTATCGAGGATGAGCGTGACGATGGCGGCAATGCCGAATTGCCACTCGAAGCGGAGCCAGATGTAGATCAGCATCGCCAGCAGGCTGATGCCGAGCGCGATCATACCGCCGGTGAACAACTCATCCGAGACCCGATTGCCGACGGCTTCGACGCGCAGAATTCGGGTGCCGGGGGCGACCTTTTCCACCGCATTGCGGACTGCGGCGACCGCCTTCTGGGTGCCTGCCTCCTCGTCTTGCACCGGCAAGCGCACCAGCACGGTGTCGGGCCCGCCGAATTGCTGTAGCCCGACATCGCCGAGCCCGAGCGCCGAGACCGCCCCGCGCAACGCGCCGAGATCGGCGGGCTCGGGCGTGCGCACCTCCATCACGATGCCGCCCTTGAAGTCGATGCCCTTGGTCAGCCCAGGGTAGAAGGCGCCGATGATCGAAAGCGTGGATAGCACGGCCGAGGTCAGCAGCCCGGCCCGCGCGCCCTTCATGAAGGGGATCTTCGTCACATCCGGCACCAGTCGGAACAACGGCCGGGCCAGGCGGTCGAACACCCCACGCCCGCCCTCCATCACCGGCAGCTCTGACGGACGGCGGGTACGATACCACCAGGAGACGAGCAGCCGCACCAAAGTGGTCGCCGTCCACATCTGCACGATGGTGCCGATGGCCACCGTCACCGCGAACCCCTTCACCGTGCCGCTGCCGAAGACATAAAGGCAGGCCATGGCGATCAGGTTCGTCAGATTCGAATCCAGGATGGTGCCAGAGGCCTTGGTGAAGCCAGCTTCCAGGGCGTTGAGCGGCGTGCGGCCGTTCTTCACTTCCTCGCGGATCCGCTCATTGATCAGGATATTCGCATCAAGCGCGGTGCCGAGCGTGAGGACAATCCCGGCGATGCCCGGCAAGGTCAGCGTCGCCTCCAGCAGCGAGAGCGCGGCGATCATCAGCATGATGTTGACCAGCAGGGCGATGTTGGCGAACCAGCCGAACAGCCCGTAGGCGAGGCCCATATAGAGGAAGACCAGCAGCGCCCCGAAGGCCAGCGCCAGCACCCCGGCGCGGATCGCATCGGCGCCGAGCTCTGGCCCGACGCTGCGTTCCTCGATCACCGTCAGCGGCGCGGGCAGGGCGCCGGCGCGCAGCAGCACTGCCAAGTCATTGGCCGTGCGCGCGGTGAAACTGCCGCTGATCTGGCCGGAGCCGCCGATGATCGCCTCGCGGATATTGGGCGCGGTGATCACCTTCTCGTCCAGCACGATGGCGAAGGGCCGGCCGACATTCTGCCGCGTCACATCGGCGAAGCGGCGGGTGCCCACGGAATCGAACTTGAAGTTCACCACCCATTCGCCGTTGCGGCTGTCCTGCCCGGCCCGCGCATCGGTCAGGTTGGCGCCATCCACTTCCACCCTGCGGCGCACGGCGAAGCGTTCCGGCTGGCCCTGCTGGCTGCGCTCGGCCGAGAGGAACATCACCCCGGGCGGCGGGGAGGCCGCGGCAAGGTTGGCGTTTTCGTCCAGCAGGTGGAAGGTCATCCGCGCGGTCTTGCCGAGCAGCGACTTGATCCGGTTCGGGTCCTCGACGCCAGGCAGTTGCACCAGGATACGGTTCTGTCCCTGGCGTGCGATCAGCGCCTCGGCCACCCCGGTCTCATCGATCCGGCGGCGGACGATCTCGATCGATTGCTCGACCGCCCCGCTCGCCTTGGCGCGCAGGCCAACCTCGGTCAGCGTCGCCGTCACCGTGCCGTCCGGTGTGGTGCTCACCTCGATATCCGGGGCGGTCTGGCCGATGCTGGTATTCACCGGATTGGCCAACTCCCGCAGCACCGCGGCGGCGGCGGCGGCCTGGCCAGGGTCGCGCACCCGCAGGCTCAGCCGCCGGTTTGGCGCATCGGCGGCGAGGTTCACATAGCCGATATTGGCCGCCCGCAGCTTGCCCCGGGCGCCATCGGCCAAGCTCTCCAGCCGCTCTCGCACCACCGCCGCCATATCGACTTCGAGCAACAGGTAGGAGCCGCCCCGGAGGTCGAGGCCGAGGGAGAACTGCCGCGCCCAGTTCGGCAAAGCCGATTTCGGGAAGAAGTTCGGCAGGCACAGCAGGGCACCCAGCAGGACGACCGCGACGATGGCAAGCTGCTTCCAGCGGGCGAAATACATCATGGGTGGGGGATAAACCCTTGCTGCGCCGGGCCATGGAGGCCCCGGAAAACCGCCGGACCATGGCCCCGAGGGGCGGGCGATGCAAGCGCCGCGGGGCTGGGAGCCGCCGCTTGGCTCTGCTACCGCAAGCAGGCGGGGGGGGCAGGGGCATGGCGGTCAGGGTCGGGGTTCTCGGGGTCGGCCATTTCGGGCGCTTCCACGCCATGAAGCTGGCGGCGCGCGGCTGCCTGGCCGGCATCCATGATGCCGACCCAGCCCGCGCCGCCGCCATTGCCGCTGAACTGGCCGTGCCGGCCCTGGCGCCAGAAGCCCTGATCGCGGCCAGCGAGGCCGTGGTGGTGGCCGCCCCCACCCGCTTTCACCACAGCCTGGCCCTGGCCGCGCTCGGCGCCGGGCGGCATGTCTTCGTCGAAAAGCCCCTGGCGGCCACGGTCGGGCAGGCCGAAGCGCTGATCGCCGCCGCCACCGCCCGGGGCCGCGTCCTCCAGGTCGGGCATATCGAGCGCTATTCGGCCGCCATCCGTACCTTGCGCGAAAGCGGCGCGGCCGATCAGGCACTGGCCTTCGAGGCCACCCGCGTCGCCCCCTTCCGGCCGCGCAGCCTCGATGTCTCGGTTGTGCTCGACCTGATGATCCACGATCTGGATCTCGTCCTCAGCCTCGCCGGGGCGCCCCTGGCCGAGGTGCGGGCGGTCGGGCGGCGGGTGATGTCGGAGCATCTGGATTTCGTCGTCGCCCAGCTGGGCTTCGCCAATGGCCGCGCCGCGACCATTACCGCCAGCCGGGTCTCGGTCGGCCTGGAGCGCCGACTGCGGCTCCTGGGCCCGACCGGGGAGACGCGGGTCGATTTCCTGGCCCGCACGCTGGAGCGGCTGCGCCCCGGTGGGCCGGAGCCGGTCGAGCACATGCCCGGCTGGGGGACCGAGACCGCCACCTGGGTCGATCATGACAGCCTGGAGGCCGAGCAGGCCGCCTTCCTCGCCAGCATCGAGACGGGCGCCCCGGTCGAGGCGAGCGGCGCGGTCGGCTTGGCCGCGCTGGATGCCGCCTTGCGGGTGGAGGCGGCGGCTATTCGGGCTTGAGGGCGATCCCGGCCAGCAGCCGGGCCTTGGCCGCGACATCTTCCTTGAGCGAGGCACCGAAGGCTGCGGCATCGGCATAGACGCCGTCCGGCTGGAAGCCGCGCCGGGCGGCGTCCAGATAGGCCGGCTCGGCCGCCGCGGCGGCGCAGGCGGCATCCAGCCGGGCGATCACGGCAGCGGGCGTGCCGGCCGGGGCCAGCAGGCCGCCGAAGCTCGCCGGCCGCACATCGAAGCCCTGTTCCAGGGCGGTAGGCGCCGCGGGCAGCGCCGGGTTGCGGGTGGCGGCGAAGACCGCCAGCGGGCGCAGGTCCCGCCCGCGCAGGGAACCGAGCACCAATGCGCCGGCATCGATGCGGCCGGCCATCACCTCCACCACCACCGCCGGGTCACCGCGGAAGGGCACGTCCTGCAGGCGGAGGCCGGCGGCCTGGGCCAGTTCCATCATCGCCAGATGCGGCACCGAGGCGACGCCTTGGTGGCCGAAGCTGACCCCGCCCGGCGCCGCCCGCGCTGCCGTCACCAGATCCTGCAACGAGCGATAGGGGCTATCGGGGCGGACCACGACGGTCATGGTGTTGACGAAGGCCCGGCAGACCGGCGTGAAGCTGGCCGGGGAATACCCCAGATCCTGGCGGATCATCGGCAGCACCGAAAACGCATAGGCCGCGGTGAACAGCAGCGTCGTGCCGTCTGGCGCGGCGCGCGCCGCCTGCTGCACGCCGATCGCGCCCGAGCCGCCGTCGCGATTGACGACGGCCACCGGTTGGCCAAGCCGCGCTTGCATCGCCGGCGCCAGCACCCGCATCAAGGTATCCGAGGTGCTGCCAGCCGAGCCGGGCAGGATAATGGTCAGGGGGCGCGCGTCCTCGGCCAGCGCCGGGCCAGCGAGAAGCAGCAGCAGCGCCACCCGCGCCCTCATCCCTGTTTCGCGGGCAGCGTCACGACCAGCCCATCCAGCCGCGCGTCCAGCACGATCTGGCAGGACAGGCGCCGGCCGGGCGGCACCTCGCCCAGCGCGTCGCTCAACATATCTGCCTCATCCGGGCCGGCCGGTCCCACTTTGGCCTGCCAATCCGGCGCGACATCGACCATGCAGGTGGCGCAGGCGAGTTGCCCGCCGCAATCGGCCGGCAGATGCGCCAGGTTGGCCCGCACGCCGACATGCATGACCGAGGGGTCATCCTCGTCGTATGTCAGGGGGTGGCGGGTGCCATCGGGCAGGATGAAGGTGATCATCGGCATTGCGGCTATTCCGGCTGCATCTTGGCCAGGGCCACGGCCTGTCGGGCGACCGCCCGCTCCCGCACCAAAAGGGCGGTGAAGCCGGCCTCGGTCCGCTCCTCCGGCTTGGCCATCAGATTGCCGATCTGCTCGACCCGCGCCTGCACGGCGGGCTCGGCCAGCGCCCCGGCGAAGGCCTGTTGCAGCCGGGCGCGCGGCTCGGCCGGCGTTGCCGCTGGGACCAGCATGCCGATGAAGGAGGTCATGCCGCCACCCTCGACGCCGACTTCGGCGAAGGAGGCGACATCGGGCAGGATCGCCATGCGTTCCGGCATGCCGACGCCGATGATGCGGATCATGCCTTCCTTGTGCTGCGGCAGGGCGGTGGTGATCTGGTCCATGGCGCAGGTCAGGGCGCCGGAGAGCAGGTCTGGCGTGCCGCCGCCGCTCGACCGATAGGGCACATGGACGATGCTGGCACCGGTTGCGGCGTTCAGCAGTTCCATCAGCAGGTGATTGGTGGTGCCGGTGCCGGCCGAACCGCAGGTGACCTGCCCTGGCCGCGCCTTGGCATAGGCAATGAATTCGGCCAGCGAGCCGACCGGCAGCTTCGGGCTGACCACCAACACATTCGGCGTACGGAAGCCTAGCCCGATGGCGGCGAAATCCCGCGCCGGATCGAAGGGCACGGATTTCATGATCAGCGGATTGATCGTCAGCGCGCCGTTCGACCCGACCAGCACGGTGTAGCCATCCGGCGCCGCGCGGGCGACGATTTCGGCCCCCAGATTGCCGCCGGCGCCGGGCCGGTTCTCGATCACCAGCGGCTGGCCCAGCCGCTCGCTCATCCCCGGCGCCACGATCCGGATCAGCGTGTCCAGATTGCCGCCCGCGGCGAAGGGGATGATGCAGCGCACCGGCCGGTCCGGCCAGGCGGCGCGGGCGTGCCGCGCAGCGAAGGGCAGGGTGAGGCTTGCCGCCAAGGCGGCGCGGCGGTGGAGCATGCTTGGCGTCCTCGGCATTGGCGTTAGGGTAAAGGCAAACACGGGAGAGACGCCATGCCCTATGCCCCCTTCGACCTGACCGGCAAGGTCGCCCTGATCACCGGCGGCAATGGCGGCATCGGCCTGGGCATGGCGCAGGCGCTGGCGGAAGCCGGCGCCGATATCGTCATCTGGGGCACCAATCCGGCCAAGAATGCCACCGCCCAGGCGCAGCTGGAAAAGACCGGCCGCCGCGTGCTGGCGCTGATCTGCGATGTTGGCGAGGAGGAGCAGGTCGAGGCCGCCTTCGCCGAGACGCTGCGGGTGATGGGGCGGGTCGATGGCTGCTTTGCCAATGCTGGCGTTTCCGGCGGACGCAGCGGGCCCTTCCTGGAACGCACCAAGGCGGAATGGGACCGCGTGCTGCGGGTGAACCTGACCGGCGCCTTCTACACCTTCCGCGCCGCGGCCCGGCACATGAAGGCGCGCGCCGAAGCCGGCGACAAGGGCGGCGTGCTGGTCGGGACCGCGTCCCTGGCCGCCATCGAGGGGGCGGCGCGGAACGAGCATTACGGGGCCTCCAAGGGGGGCATCGTCTCCATGGTCCGGGCCCTGGCGGTCGAACTCGCCCGGCACGGCATTCGCGCCCATTCCATCCTGCCCGGCTGGATCGAGACGGATATGACCCAGCGTTCGGTCAATGACCCGAAATTCGCCGGCCATGTGCTGCCCCGCGTCCCCATGCGCCGCTGGGGCACGGGCGCCGATTTCGGTGGGATCGCGATTTATCTCATGAGCTCGGCCAGCGCCTTTCACACCGGCGATACGCTGGTGATCGATGGCGGCTACGCGCTGTTTTGATCTGATCAACGAGAGGAAAAAACCCCATGCCCCGCCGCTTCATCGATATCAGCGTGCCCCTCAAGGCCGGCATCAAGTCCGACCCGCCGGGGATGGAGCCGAAGATCGAGTATTTCAACCATCAACAGACCGCCGCCCGCCTGGCGGAATATATGGGCGTGCCCGTGTCTGCCCTGCCGGAGGGCGAATACGCGGCGGTCGAGCGGGTGGATATCAGCACCCATAACGGCACCCATCTGGACGCGCCCTACCACTACTTCTCCCGCATGAATGAGCGGCTGAAGCCGGGCGGCGAGCCGTCCTGGCGGATCGATGAGGTGCCGCTGGAATGGTGCCACAACCCCGGCGTGAAGCTCGATTTCCGGCATTTCGAGGATGGCTACATCGTTCAGCCCGGGGATATCGAGGCGGAGCTGAAGCGCATCGGCCATACCATCAAGCCGCTGGAGATCGTCGTGGTGAACACCCGCGCCGGCAGCCGGTACGGGGAGGATGACTACATCGACAGCGGCTGCGGCATGGGCAAGGCGGCGACGCTGTGGCTGCTGGAACGCGGCGTGCGCGTGGTGGGCACCGATGGCTGGTCCTGGGATGCGCCCTTCAGCCACACCAAGCGCCGGATCGCCGCTGGCGGGTCGCCCGACCTGATCTGGGAAGGCCACCGCGCGGGGCGCGAGATCGGCTATTCCCACATGGAAAAGCTGCACAATCTGGAAGTGCTGCCGGCGGACGGCTTCCAGGTGGTGTGTTTCCCGGTGAAGATCCACCGCGCCTCGGCCGGCTGGACCCGGGCGGTGGCGATCATCGAGGACTGAGACCAACGGTCAGATCCTTTGACCGTTGGTATGCGCTTTTTCTGGCCCGCGAGCGCCAGGCGGAAACCGCCGGTGTCCTGAGGCGCGCGGCACTGGCCGCAGCGCCCGTTCGGGCGCTCGGCACCAGTCAAAGCCGCCTGCCGCAGGGATGAGGCCCGCGGCCGCATCCTTTGCCTGACGGTCCTGGGCTTGTTCTGGCCCTCGATTGCCGGGCGGAAACCTCCGGTGCCCGTTCGGGCGCTTCGCACAGGGCAAAGCCGCGTCCCGCTGGCCTGACTGGCGGCGGGCTTTCGTTGGGCGGTGGGCGCCGCGCCCGCCGGCTTCCCGCCATGTCCTGGACCATCCCGCACGCTCCCCCGGCCCGCGCGGCCGCGGCTGGGATTGCCGGGGCGATATCCGCCCCAGGCGGAGCATGTGTAAAATCGCGCTTCCGTTATTTAGAATAACAAAAAACAAATAATCATGAGATACCAAATAATACCGACAGATTTTCTAACATATTAGTATCACGAAAAACCTATCTGTGAAATCAAAAATATAGGTCCACCGAACTGTGAGTTTATATTTGTTTTTATAAGTGTATGAAGGGCGGGCTCTCTCATCAGAGGGTGCTTTGGATGTCCTGCTAAAAGGAATTGTTATCATGAAAAACTTCAAGGCCGCCCTCTTTTCGGCAACGGCGCTGATGGCCTTCGGCGCGACCAGCCATGACGCCCAGGCCGCCTATGCCTATGCGTCGAACCAGATCACGAGCCTGACTGTCACCTACCAAGGCGGCGGGCTGATCGCGCCCAGCTTCGCCACCTCAACCGTGAATAACTCGGCAACTTTCCACAATACCATCGTCTACCCGAGCATGAGCGACTCAAACAACGTGAATATCGGGACGACCAATAACATCATCCAGGCGACGTCAGGGAACATCACCGCCACCCCGCCGGCCGAGAATACCTGGACCCAGGCGATGGTCAGCCCCGCCCTCTACGGGGCGCGGTCCGATGCATGGGCCGACAATGG
>CAITYE010000208.1 GCA_903896535.1 uncultured Paracraurococcus sp. | reverse complement strand
GCCGCTGACGCATACCAATGTCACGGCCTCCGCCCACAACATTGCAACCACGCTACGGCTGTCAGCGGAAGATGCCTGCCTCAACGTCATGCCGCTGTTCCACATCCACGGGCTGATCGCGGCGACGCTCGCCTCGCTCGCCGGGGGCGGGGCGGTGATCTGCACCGGTGGGTTCAACGCGCTGCGCTTCTTCGGCCTGCTCGATGCTGAGCGGCCGAGCTGGTATACGGCGGTGCCCACCATGCACCAGACCATCCTGGCGCGCGCCGAGCGGAACAAGGAGATCATCGGCCGCGCACCGCTGCGCTTCATCCGCTCCTCCTCCGCCTCGCTGCCGGCGCAGGCGATGAAGGACCTGGCCGAGGTCTTCGGCGCGCCGGTGATCGAGAGCTACGGCATGACCGAGGCGAGCCACCAGATGTGCTCGAACCCGCTGCCGCCCGGCCAGCAGAAGCCGGGGATTGTCGGCCTGCCGGCGGGGCCGGAGGTGGCGATCATGGATGATGACGGGACCTTCCTGCCGCAGGGTGCGATCGGAGAGGTGGTGATCCGTGGCCCGAACGTGACCTTGGGCTATGAAGCTAATCCGGACGCCAACGCGAAAGCCTTCACGAATGGTTGGTTCCGCACCGGCGACCAGGGAATGTTCGACGAGGACGGCTACCTGATGCTGACTGGCCGGCTGAAGGAGCTGATTAAGCGTGGCGGCGAGCAGGTCTCGCCGCTTGAGGTCGATGGCGTGCTGTCGGAACACCCCGCCGTCGCCCAGGCGCTCACCTTCTCCATCCCGCACCCGATGCTGGGCGAGGAAGTGGGCGCCGCGGTCGTATTGCGCGAGGGTATGGGCTGCACCGAGCGCGAGCTGCGCGACTTCGCGGCGAAGACGCTGGCCGATTTCAAGGTGCCGCGGAAGGTGGTCTTCCTGACCGAGATCCCGAAGGGCGCGACCGGCAAGCTGATGCGCATCGGGCTGGCCGAGAAGCTAGGGATTACCGCATAAGGCGGAAGCTGATCTCACCTCCTACTGACCAGACTTCATCTGTTGTTGGGCATTGGAGCGTGGCTAGCGAAATATTGTGCAGCGAATGGAGTCACGTTTGCCGACCAACCACACAGATGGTCGCTTTGCTCTCGCAGTCTGGGAGGACCCGGATAGTGAGCAGGAGGAGGAGATGACTGCGAGTACGACGACGAACCGGAGGCGCTCAAGACTCGTGCCAAGCTTCTCCTCACGCGAACGCGGTTTCGCCGCGCCGCGCTTTATCGCTGGGAAGGCGACAGGATTCTGATGGAAGAATTCGAGAGATGAAAATCTGCGTCTTTGGCGCCGGCGCGATCGGCGGGCTGATGGCGGCGAAGTTGGCGGCCAAGGGCGAGGCGGAAGTGACCGTCATCGCCCGCGGTCCGCACCTGGCGGCTATGCAGGCCAAGGGACTGAAGCTGATCAGCGAGGGGACGGAGACGGTCGTGCCGGTCCGCGCCGTTGCCGCTGCCGAGGAAGCCGGGCCGCAGGATTATGTGATCGTCACGCTGAAGGCGCATTCCCTGCCAGGGGCGGGCCAGCAGATGCAGCCGCTGATCGGACCCGAGACGGCCATCGTCTCGGCAGTGAACGGCGTGCCCTGGTGGTATTTCCACGGCCTTGCCGGCCCCTATGAGGGGCGGCGGGTGGAGAGCGTCGATCCGGGGGGGGTGGTTTCCGCCCTGCTGCCGCCGGCGCGGGCCGTCGGCTGCATCGTCTACCCGGCGGCGGATGTTCCCGAACCCGGCGTGATCCAGCACACCTACGGCGATCGTTTCACGCTGGGGGAGCCGGATGGCAGCCGCTCGGAGCGGGTGAATGCCCTGGCCGCGGCGCTGGTTGCGGCCGGCTTCAAGGCCCCGGTAAGACCACGTATCCGTGATGAGCTCTGGGTTAAGCTTTGGGGCAATATGGCTTTTAATCCGCTGTCGGCGCTGACCTCAGCGACGCTCGATGTTATCACCGGGGAGGCGGAGCTGCGCGCGGTCTGCCGACAGATGATGCTGGAAGGCCAGGCGGTGGCTGAGAAGCTCGGTGTGCGGTTCGCAATCGATGTCGATAAGCGGATTGCCGGCGGGGCCGAGGTGGGCGCGCACAAGACCTCGATGCTGCAGGACCTGGAGAAGGGTCGGCCGATGGAGGTGGACGCGTTGCTCGGCGCGGTGGTGGAACTGGCCGAGATGGTGGATGAGCAGACACCAACCTGCCGCACGGTGCTGGCCCTGTTGCGGACCCGGGCACGGCTTGCCGGGTGCTACGGGCCGTGACGCGGCGCGACTTCGCTGGGCTTGCCGTCCTCGGCGCGCTGCTCGGCTGCGATCAGGCGGAGGAGGAGCCCGTGGTAAGGCTGCCGGTCGGCATGGTGGAAGGTGGCACCGATCCGCGCCGCTGGGCGATCTCTCAGGTGGTCGCCTTACTGCTGGACCGGCCCGCGGCGCTTTCAGGCAAGCCGGTCGCTACGGCGGGCGCTGTCGGCCTTGTTGAATACCTTGCGACCGCCTTCCAGGATGGCCGCTACCAGGACGGGGCGCGGATTACGCGCCTGCTGCGAGAGGCACGGACGGCGATGCGCGCGGAGCTTGGGCTGAATGCCGAGGCAGCGCCGCAGGCCACGGCCGATGCGCTGTTCGCGGCGGCGCGGGAGGGGAGCAGCAAGCCGCTCGCCGCCCTGGCCGTATCGGGGGGTGATCCATGGAAGGCGCTTGCGGCCTTCGTGCCGCCGGCGCCCCTGTTGCGTGCCCTGCGCGTGCTGCGCGATACCCAGCAGCCGGACTATATGCCGACCTGATTTGCTTGCCTGGCCGTTATGGCCGCCTCATCGTCGCGGAATACCGCGACGAAGCCACGGAGAGTTGCCATGCGTCCTCTGCTGCTGCTTTGCCTCTGCCTCGGGCTCGCCGCGTGCGGCGGGCGGACGAACAAGAACCTCGACGTGCCGGCCAATATCAGCCTGCCGGAGAGTGCCACCCAGGGCACGGCAGATCCCGTGCAGATGGCCGCGAATAACGTTGCGCGGATCTTCGCCAAGCCGAAGCCCGCGATCGCGCGGCCGGGCGATGCCGCCACGGGGATCGCGCAGATGGAATACCTCGTCGCGGCGCTGACAACCGATCCGCGCTTTGCCGGCCTGCCGCCAGGTCTGGGGCCGACCATGGTGCGTGCCCGCCAGGAATGGCGAGCGATTCTGGGCGTACCGCAGACGGCCCCAGCGCAGGCGGTGATCGATGCGCTCTATACCGCCGCCCCGGCGCTGCAGGCCGGGCAGAAGAACAACGCCGCGCTGCTGCTGCCCAACCGCCTGTTCACCCTGGGCGGAGAAGTGACGGTGCAGCATCTGGGCGCCCTGCCGGAGTTGCCCTTGACCAGCCAGGCGGCGCAGTCGATTCAACAAGCGGTCGGCGGCGGGCCGGCAAGGTCGCCGGCGCGGTAATGAGCCGGCAAGGCCGCGGCCTGGCAATCATGCTATCGTGATTGCCGAAGCCCGCCCGGTGCGTGCAAGACAAGGAGTTCTCATGCGCTTCCTGCCCATGGCCGCGCTCGCGGTCAGTGCCCTGCTGGCCGGTTGCCTGCAGCCCGAGAACGAGACCGCGGGCCCGCCTTCGAGCGTCACTTTGCCACCCGAGGCCATCCCCGGCGCCGGCGATCCGATGCGTTCGGCGATCGGCACTGGCGCTACTTTCTTCGCCAGCGGCAAGCCGATCGTCGGCCGTCCTGCCGAAGCGGCGCAGGCGATTGCTCAAATGGAATACGTGGTGGCCGCACTGCCGACAGATCCGCGCTACACCACCATGACCTCAGGCGATGTGAACGCCTTCTTGCAGGGCCGCGCGGAATGGCGACGGGTTCTTGGCATCCCACCCCAGGCGCCGCCGCAGCAGGTGATCAACGCGCTTTATATGACGGCGCGGGGGATCAATTACGGCCAGCCCGGGCAGGCCGCGGCGGCCCTGGTGCCGCCAAACTTCACCCTTGGCGGGGCGGAGATGCTGGCCCGGCTTGGCGACCTGCCGTCCATGCCACTGGCCAATCGGGCTGGGGTCTATGCGCGCGGCGTGCTTGAACGCCAGCAGCGCCAAGGTAACGGGCGCTTCTGATGATGCGCCGGCGCGCTGCGCTGGCGGCCCTCCTGCTCGGCGCGTGCGCCGAAATACGCGAGAAGCCGCGCTTGCCTGCCTTTGGCGATGCTAGCGCGGACCCGGTGCGCACGGCGATCGCGGCGTTGCCCATCGCTTTTGCCGAACAGGGCCGCAGCCTTGCCGGGCAGCCGGCGGCAACCGCCCTGGCGGCGGCACGGCTGGAATATGTGGTGGCGGCCTTGCAGCGCGATCCGCGCTATTCGGCGGTACCCCAAGGTGTAGTGCGGGACATGCTGCTGGCGCGCAACGAACTACGAACCGCGCTGGATATGGCCCCGGACCTGGCGCCGCCGGCCGCCGTGGCGGCGCTGACCGCCGCGGCGCGCGCGCTGGAGGTGGGGGATACAGCGGCAGCGGCTGGGGCGCTGACCGCACCGGGCTTTCGCCCGGGTGGTGCCGGCAGCGTGGCGCGGTTGGCTGATCTCGGCCCTGTTCCGCAGGCAAGCCTTGCCGCCGGAGAGTTGCAGGGCGCAGTCGAGATGCTGGATGCCAGCAATGGCTGGCTTAAACCTTCGCGTGATGAGGCGCCTGGTCTTGGCGTCGTGCCCTTTGGCCTCGGTGGCTACCCGAGCGCCTCCTTCTGAGCGGCCTGGGGCACGCGACGTCAATCGGCCGCCATCACCTTCACATAACTACCCGGCGCCGGCTCGATTGGCTCTAGCCCGCCATCGCCCGGCTGACGCGCGGCTACCTGATCCTTTCCGTGCCCGGTCACCCAGCGATGCCAATCGGGCCACCACGAACCAGCAAGTTCGGTGGCGCCTTGGAACCAGGCATCGGGATTGGCGGGCAGGGCCTCGTTCACCCAATGGCTGTACTTGCCGGAGTCGGGTGGGTTGACGACGCCAGCGATATGGCCGGAGGCGGCAAGCACGAAGCGCACTGGCCCCTGCAGCAGCTGTGTCGCGCGATAGGTGCTTTTCCAGGGCGCAATGTGATCCTCGCGCGTCGAGACGAAATAGCTGGGCGTCTTGATACGGCGCAGGTCGATGGCCTGGCCCAGCAACTCGATCGCACCGGGCTTCGCCAGGTCGTTCTGCTGGTACATGCGGCGCAGATAGAAGCTGTGCATGCGCGCCGGCATGCGGGTGGAATCGTCGTTCCAGTAGAGCAGGTCGAAGGGGAAGGGTTCCTGCCCCATAAGGTAGTTGTTGACCACGAAGGACCAGATCAGGTCGTTCGCGCGCAACATGTTGAAGGTCGTCGCCATCTCAGCGCCTTCGAGGTAGCCCTTCTTGCTCATCTTCTCCTCGAGGCTGTGCAACTGCTCCTCGTCGATGAAGACGCTGAGCTCGCCCGCTTCCTCGAAGTCGGTCATGGTCACGAAGAACGTCGCCGTCTTGATGCGTGTGTCCCGTTTTGCGGCCATATGCGCCAGCGTGGTGGCCAGCAGGGTACCGCCCAGGCAATAGCCGATAGCGTTCACCTGCCGCTCGCCCGTCGCCTGCGTAATCGCTGTGAGCGCCGCGTAGACACCCTCCGTCATATAGTCCTCAAAACCCTTCTCGGCGAGGCGTCCGTCGGGATTGACCCAGGAGACCACAAAGACTGTGTGGCCCTGTTCGACCGCCCAGCGCACGAAGCTGTTCCGGGGTCGCAGGTCGAGGATGTAGAACTTGTTGATCCAGGGCGGGAAGATCACCAAGGGGCGTTTCAGCACCTTGGGCGTGGTGGGGTTGTACTGGATCAGCTGCATCAGGTCGTTCTGGAAGACAACCTGGCCTGGCGTGACTGCGATGTTCTCGCCAACCTTGAACTTGCTGTCGTCAGTCATGCGGATACGCAACTGGCCGCGCCCGCGTTCGAGATCGGCGAGCAGGTTCGACAGGCCCTTGAGCAGGTTCTCTCCGCCCGATTCCGCAGTGCGCCGCAGAACTTCCGGATTGGTCATCAGGAAATTCGTCGGGCTCATCGCATCGACGAATTGCCGCGTGTAGAAATCTACCTTCTGCGACGTCTTGGGGGTAAGCCCCTCGGCGCCCTGCGCCACGCTTTGGAAGTAGCGGGCGCTGAGCAGGTAGGACTGCTTGATGAAGTCGAAGACTTCGTTCTCCCGCCACATCTCGTCCTTGAAGCGCCGGTCCCGGGGGTCCTCGCTGATCACCGGCGGGGGCTGTTCGCCAAGCATCCGCCGCGCGGCGTTCTGCCAGAGCGTGAGGTAGTCCTGCCAGAAGCCGAGTTGGGCTTGCACCAGCCGCTGCGGGTGCGTCATCAGCCGCGTTGTCATTTCCAGGAAGGCGCTGCCGATGTTCAGTGGGTCGGCGTTGCCCGCGGGGTTTTCCGTCTGCCGCTTCAGGAAATCGGCAACGATGCGCTGGCTGCGCTCGGCGACCTCGGCCATGGTGCGGCTGACCAGCCCCGGATCGGGCATGCGGAAGCCGGGCCCCTCGGGGGATTTCTCGTCGGACATGGCATATTCTACCAACTGCCGGGGCCCGCTGGAACCGGCCTCAACGCCGGCCGTGCGACTTTCGTCAGCGGCCGGTCCGGGCTAACGCTGCGCAAATGGGGGCAGGGAAGGGCGATGCGCGGAGTTTTTGGGCGCCGGCGGCTTCAGGGGACGGTGCTCGCGCTGGTCTTCGCGCTGGTCTTCGCGCTGGGCGGCTGCGCGATCCCCAAACCGTTGAACCCGGTGCTGATCTACAACCGCGTCTCCGGCCGCGATGAGGCAAAGCGCCCGCCGCCGCCGGGGATGGATGCGCCCTCGCCAAATCTCGGCGCCATCCCGCCGCGCCCAGAACGACCGCCGCCGGGTGCGACCGATGCCATCACCGCCGCCTTGATCGAAGACCGG
The DNA here is from genome assembly GCA_903896535.1 of uncultured Paracraurococcus sp. Lineage (GTDB taxonomy): Bacteria > Pseudomonadota > Alphaproteobacteria > Acetobacterales > Acetobacteraceae > CAITYE01. The sequence goes on along the minus strand of CAITYE010000208.1, from coordinate 9,677 downwards.
CTGCGGAGCGGCACGCCGCAACCGGACCGGGCTCGCGCTGCGCCGCCAGCCGCCTATGCACCCGGCAATCCGCCGATTCCTGCCGGGCCGCCCGCCCTTCCGCCGCTCGCCGCTGCGCCGGCGGTTCCCTGGGATCTAAGCCCGCCAACTGGGCCGGTGCGGCCGGCCGGCCGCCCGGGCGCCCCTGCCGCGCTGCCGCCCGCCGCGCCGGCTCTGCCGGTACCGGGCGCGATCCCGCCGCCCCCGCCGCCTGATCTGCTCGGATTGCCTCGCTAGCCATGCCGGCCTCGGCTATACGGTCGGCCCGCGCCATAACCGGCGCGCGTCAATGCACGGACCGCCGACGATGACCGAAGAATTCCACCGTATTCGCCGCCTGCCCCCCTATGTGTTCGCTGAGGTGAACACGGCCAAGGCCAAGGCACGCGGGGCAGCGGAGGACATCATCGACCTCGGCATGGGCAACCCGGATAGCCCGACGCCGCCGCATATCGTCGCCAAGCTGATTGAAGCAGTGCAGGACCCGCGGACCCACCGCTATTCGATGTCGAAGGGCATCCCGGGCCTGCGCCGCGCCCTGGCTGGCTACTACGCTCGCCGCTTCGACGTGAAGCTGGACCCGGAGACGGAGGTGGTGGCGACGCTCGGCTCCAAGGAAGGGCTCGCCAATCTGGCGCAGGCCATCGCCTCGCCGGGCGATACCATCCTGGTGCCGAACCCGTCCTACCCGATCCATCAGTTCGGCTTCATCATCGCCGGCGCCAGCGTGCGTAGCATTCCCTACACGCCAGATGACGAGATGCTGCGGGCGATCGACCGGGCGGTGCATCACAGCGTGCCTAAGCCGACAGCGGTGATCGTCAATTTCCCGTCGAACCCGACGGCGCAGCTCGCTTCGATCGAGTTCTACCGCGAACTGGTCGCGCTCTGCCGCAAGCATGAGCTCTTCATTCTCTCCGACCTCGCCTATGCCGAGCTCTATTTCGGCGACGTGCCGCCGCCATCGGTGCTGGAAGTGCCGGGGGCCAAGGACATCACGGTGGAGTTCACCTCGATGTCCAAGACTTACAACATGCCGGGCTGGCGGATGGGCTTCGCTGCCGGCAATCCGCGGCTGATCGCTGCCCTGGCACGGGTGAAATCCTATCTGGATTACGGCGCCTTCACGCCGATCCAGGTCGCCGCGACAGCTGCGCTGAACGGTCCGCAGGACATGGTGGCGGAGATGCGCGCACTCTATCGCGAGCGCCGTGACCTGTTGGTGAAGGGGCTGGCCCAGGCAGGTTGGGACGTGCCCTCGCCGGAGGGCTCGATGTTCGTCTGGGCGCCGCTGCCGGAGAAATTCCGTCCCCTCGGCAGTGTCGAGTTCTCGAAGCTCTTGCTCGCCCGCGCCAAGGTCGCGGTCGCTCCCGGCCTCGGCTTCGGGGAACATGGCGACGGCCATGTGCGGATCGCGCTGGTCGAGAATAACCAGCGCATCCGCCAGGCGCTGCGGGGGATCCGCGGCTTCCTCGCGGGTGACAATCTGGGCCCGATCGAGCCTGAGAAGGAGTTGACGCAGGCATGAGCGCGCTGCGCATCGGTGTCGCTGGCCTCGGTACCGTCGGGGTAGGGCTGCTAACGCTGCTCGACCGCAATGCGGAGGTCGTCGCCGCCCGGGCCGGGCGGCCGGTCGTCGTCACTGCCGTCTCGGCGCGCGCTCGCGGGCGGGATCGCGGCATCCCGCTGGATGGCCTCGCCTGGCACGATGACCCCGTGGCGCTCGCCGCCGACCCGACGGTCGATGTGGTGGTGGAGCTGATGGGCGGCAGCGAGGGGCCGGCCCGCGCCCTGGTCGAAGCCTCGCTCGCCGCCGGCAAGCCCGTGGTTACCGCCAACAAAGCGCTGCTCGCGGTGCATGGGCGAGAACTGGCCGCGCTGGCCGAACGCCACGGCGTGCCGTTGGCTTTCGAAGCCGCAGTCGCCGGCGGTATCCCCGCGATCAAGGGGCTGCGTGAGGGCCTCGCGGCGAACAGAATCGAGCGGGTCGCCGGCATTCTGAACGGCACCTGCAACTACATTCTCACGGTGATGCGCGAGGAGAAGCGCGATTTCGCCGAGGTGCTGGCCGATGCCCAGAAGCTTGGCTACGCCGAGGCTGATCCGGCCTTTGACATCGACGGCATCGATGCCGCCCACAAGCTGGCGATCCTTGCCGCACTGGCCTTCGGCCGGCCGGTCGATTTCAAGGCGGTGCATGTCGAGGGCATCCGCGCGATATCGGCGCTCGATATCGCACTGGCTGAACAACTCGGCTACCGGATCAAGCTGCTGGGCATCGCCGCGCGGACGCCGGGGGGCATCAGCACCCGTGTGCATCCCTGCATGGTGCCGGCCGATGCGCCGATCGCCCGCGTCGATGGCGTCTACAACGCCGTGGTCGCGGAAGCCGATTTCGCGGGACGGCTGGTGATGCAGGGGCGCGGCGCTGGGGCCGGGCCGACGGCCTCGGCCGTCGCCGCCGACCTGATCGACATTGCCCGGGGGCGCTTCACCCCGGTCTGGGGCGCCGCCCTCGCGCCGGCGGCGACCGTGCCAATGGCCCAGCGCTTCGGCGCCTATTACCTGCGGCTGATGGTTCTCGACCGGCCGGGCGTGATCGCCGATGTCACCGCGATCCTGCGCGATCAGTCGATCAGCCTCGATTCCCTGCTGCAGCGCGGGCGTAAGCCGGGCGAGGCGGTGCCTGTCGTGCTCGTCACCCATGACTGTGAGGAGGCAGCCATGCGCGCGGCGATCGAGCGCATCGCCGCCCTGCCCGCCGTGCTGGAACAGCCGACGCTGATCCGCATCGAACAGGGCTGAGTGACGACCCGCCTGGGCCTGATGTAGTTATAATGTTTTCCAGAGCAAGAAACCCGTTCAGGTGATTCTACCTGAACGGATATCGCTCTAGTCGCCATCAAGGAGGGGGGCCGCGCCGCGGCCGTGTTACCATGCAAATTCTGGATCGTAATCTCGCGCTTGAAGTGGTGCGCGTCACCGAGGCGGCGGCGCTCGCCGCCTCCCGCTGGATCGGCCGCGGCGACAAGAACGCCGCCGATGGCGCGGCCGTCGACGCGATGCGCCGCGCCTTCGATACCCTGGCGATCAGTGGCACCGTGGTGATCGGCGAGGGCGAGATGGACGAGGCGCCGATGCTCTATATCGGCGAGCGCATCGGCCTCGGCGGGCCGGAGGTCGATATCGCGGTCGATCCTCTGGAGGGGACGACGATCACCGCCAAGGGCGGGCCGAACGCTATTGCGACCTTGGCGATAGCCGAACGCGGCGGCTTCCTGCATGCGCCGGACATCTACATGGAAAAGCTCGCGGTGGGTCCCGGCCTGCCGGAAGGTGTGGTCAGCATGGATGCAAGCCCGGAGCAGAATCTCCGCGAACTGGCGCGTGCGAAGAAGTGCGAGATCGGCGATCTCATGGTCTGCACGCTCGACCGCGATCGCCACAAGGAGATGATCATGGCCTGCCGTGCCGCCGGCGCGCGCATCACCTTGCTGGGCGATGGTGATGTCTCGGGCGTCATGGCGGTATCCCAGCCGGAGACAGGGATCGACATCTACATGGGCTCCGGCGGCGCGCCGGAGGGCGTGCTCGCGGCGGCCGCGCTTCGCTGCATCGGCGGACAGATGTGGGGCAAGCTGCTGTACGAGAACGAGGAGCAGGTCACCCGCGCCAAATCGATGGGCGTGACCAACCCGGACCGCGTCTATCGGGTCGATGAAATGGCCAAGGGCGATGTGATGTTCGCCGCCACCGGCGTGACCTCGGGCGCCATGCTGCGCGGTGTCCGGCGTCATGCCGGCGGGGCCTATACGCATTCCATCGCGATGCGTAGCCGCTCCGGCACCGTCCGCTACATTGAGGGGCATCACAACTTCGCTCTCAAGCCTGCGGCCTTCATCGCCTGAGCGGCATGACGCAGGAGCCGGCACTCGGCGTCTCCCGCAGCGCCACCGGACGCCGCTGGGTGTGGCGCGAGGGCGATGCCCGCACCGGCATGGCGATCGCCCAGCGCACCGAATTGCCAGAGCTGCTGGGCCGCCTGCTTGCTGGGCGCGGCGTCGTGCCGGAGCAGGTAGCGACCTTCCTCGAGCCAACCCTGCGCGCGCTGCTGCCCGATCCCTCCGTCCTGATCGACATGGATCGGGCCGCCGAACGCTTGGCGCGGGCGGTGCGCGCGGGCGAGCTGGTGGCGGTATTCGGCGATTACGATGTGGACGGCGCCTGCGCTGGCGCGCTGATGGTCCGGGCGCTACGGGCGCTCGGCTGCCAGGTCGCGCATTATGTCCCGCACCGGCTGCAGGAAGGCTACGGCCCGAACCCCGCGGCGATCGCTGGGCTTTGTGATCGCGGTGCGACACTGATCGTCTGCGTCGATTGCGGCATCGCTGCCCATCAGGCGCTGGCTGCCGCCGAAGGGCGGGCCGACGTGATCGTGTTGGATCATCACAAGGCCGAAGGCGTGCCGCCGCCGGTTGCCGCCGTGGTCAACCCGAACCGGCTTGATTGCCCTTCCGGCCTCCGTCAACTTTGTGCTGCCGGGGTCGCTTTCCTCGCCTGCGTGGCCCTGCACCGGCAGCTGCGCCGCGCCGGCTTCTTTGCCAGTGGCGCCGAGCCGCCCTTGCTCGATCTGCTCGATCTCGTCGCACTGGCCACCGTCTGTGACGTCATGCCGCTGACCGGCCTCAACCGCGCGCTGGTGACCCAAGGGTTGAAGGTGCTGGCGCGGCGGGAGCGCGCGGGCCTCGCGGCGCTGCTTGAGGTGGGGCAGATGCGCGATCGGCCGGGGACGCATACGCTCGGCTTCCTCATCGGGCCGCGGATCAATGCTGCCGGCCGGATCGACGAGCCTGATCTCGGGCTACGCCTGCTGCTCTGCGACGACCCGATCGAGGCGCGGGCAATGGCCGAGCGCCTGGATGCGGTAAACCGCCGCCGCCAGGAAGTCGAAGCTGAGGTGCTGACCGCTGCTTTCGAACAGGCGGAAGCGCAGCTCAGGGCAGGGCATGCGGTGCTGCTGGTGCAGGGAGAGGGCTGGCATCCCGGCGTCGTCGGGATCGTCGCGGGCCGGATCAAGGAGCGCTTCAACCGCCCGACTTGCGTCGCCGGCGTCGCTGAAGGTCTGGCCAAGGGGTCCGGGCGTTCCGTGCCAGGGCTCGATCTTGGTGCGGCGGTGATCTCGGCCAGGCAGGCGGGGCTGCTGGAGAGCGGGGGCGGGCACGCCATGGCCGCCGGCTTCAGTTATCGGACTGAGCGGCAAGCGGCGCTGCACGCCTTCCTCAACGAAAGGCTGGCGGCGGCGACCGAATTGCCGGGCGCGGCCGATCTGGTTGTCGAGGGGAGCCTTACGGTGAAGGCGGCGACCTGCGAACTTGCCCAGCAGGTCGAACGGCTTGGGCCCTTCGGGTCCGGGAATGAGGAGCCGATCTTCGTCCTCTCCCGCGCCCGGGTGGTGCGGGCGGATCGGGTCGGTAAGGAAGGCAATACGATCCGCGCCTTCCTGGAAGGTGAGGGCGGTGGCCGCCTGAAGGCGATCTGCTTCCGCGCCAAGGAAGGCCCGCTGGCCGAGACGCTACTGTCGCGCGACCGCCGGCCACTCCATCTCTGCGGCCAGCTCAGGGCGGAGCGCTGGAACGACCAGGTCAGCGTCTGCCTGCATGTGGTGGATGCCGCCCCAGCCGCGTAACACCAACGGCGTGAGGCTTTGACTCGTGCCGAGCGCCCGAACGGGCGCCGCGGCCAATGCCGCGCAGCTCAGAAACCGCGATACGGCTTTAGCTAAAGGGCCGCGCCTCTGGCCGCAGGATCGCCGCTGTGGTGGTCGCGAGATTGCGCGGCGCGGGCGGGGCCATCTGCGGGCGTTCCTGCTGGCCCCAGCCGGGGCAATCCGCCACCCGTCCGTCCCGCATCACCACTCGGCCACGCACCACCGTGGCGACCGGCGCGCCTACCGTGCGCATGCCCTCGAAGGGCGTGAAACGACTACGGATGCTGTGTAGCGAGGACCCGGTGATCACCCCCTCAGCGCGCGGGTCGACAATGGCAAGGTCGGCATCCGCCCCCGGCTGCACAACGCCCTTACGCGGATAAAGGCCGAAGGCCCGGGCCGGCGCGGCGCTGGCCGCGCGCACGTATTGCTCAAGCGTGAGGCGGCCACGATCGACCAGCGTCAGCATCAAACGCATGGAGGTCTCGACGCCTGGAAAGCCGCAGGCATTATCCCAGAAACTCGGCAGGTTCTTTTCATCGAGCGCATGCGGGGCGTGATCAGTGGCGATGGCATCGATGGTGCCGTCGGCCAGTGCTTCAATCAGCCCATCCTGATGCCAGCGCTCACGGATCGGCGGGTTCAGGCGGGCGATGCGGCCGGCATCGCCGGTCAGGTCCTCGGCCGCCAGCAGCAGGTATTGCGGGCAGGTTTCAACCGTCATCGGCACACCGCGGCGCTTGGCATCGCGGATGACAGGCACCGAACGGGCGCAGCTTTCGTGCACAATATGGATGCGGCAGCCGGTCCACTCGCTCAGCACAATGGAGCGTGACAAGGCCTCCAGCGCTACCACATCGGTGCGTGCCGCCAGATGGGCGAAGGCATCGTCGCGGCCCGCCGCCTTCATGCGCTTCTCGCGCCAGAACAGCATGGGTGAATTCTCGGCATGGATCGAACAGCGCAGACCGAGCGCGGCGATGGTCTCGAAGCCTTCCAGCACCGCGCCATCATCGGGCGCGGGCAGATTGCCGGTGGTATTGCCAAGGAATAGCTTGAAGCCGATCACCCCTGCGCCAGCGAGGGCTGCGAGCTGATCAAGACAACGTTCGTCGAGCAAGCCGTACAGCCCGTAATTCACATGCGCCTGCCGCGCCGCCGCCGCCCGCTTTTCCTCCAGCGCCGGCAGTGACCAGGTCGGCGGATGGGTATTCGGCATATCGAGGATGGTGGTAACGCCGCCGGCGGCCGCGGCACGGGTCCCGGTGCTCCAATCCTCCTTCTGGGTCATGCCAGGTTCGCGGATATGGGTGTGCACATCGATCGCGCCGGGGATGACGAAGCGCCCCTTGGCGTCCAGTGTCTCGCGCGCTCGCGGTGCGAAGCGGGGATCGCCAACGAAGACGATGCAGCCTTCATGGCAGGCGACATCGGCCTGGAAGCCGCCGGTTTCATTGACGACCGTCCCACCGGTGATCAGCAGGTCGACCAACGTTGCATCGGCCATCAGATCACCCAGCCCCCATCGACGGCGAGATCTTGCCCGGTCGTCTGCCGCGCCAGATCGCTCGCCAGGAATAGCACCGCATTCGCGACATCCGCACCGGTGCTGATGCGTCGCAGCGCGTATTCGCGCGCATGCTCGACCCGTGCTTCCTCGGCCGAGATGCCGAGCCGTTCCGCCATTTCGCTGCGCACCTTCTCAAAGCGCGGTCCTTCGACCATGCCGGGACAGACGCAGTTCACCGTGATGTCGTTCGGGCCGAGTTCGAGGGCCGCCGATTTCGTCAGCCCGCGCAACCCCCATTTGCTGGCCGAATAGGCGGCCCTGCCGGCCCGGCCGCGCAGCCCAAAGGTGCCGCCGACATTGACGATCCGGCCATAGCGTTGCGCGATCATCCCAGGCGCCACCGCCCGCATCGTCGTCCAGCATCCGGTGATGTTGGTCCGCAGGATGTTGTCGAACTCGGCGGGCGAGGTCTCGAAGAAGGTCTTGCCGAGCGGCCCGGTCCCGCCCGCGATGTTCACCAGGATCTCGATCCGCCCGTGCGCGGCCAGTGCCGCCGCCACTGCGGCATCGACGGCATCGGCATCGGTGACGTCGGCCTGATGGATGGTGACCTGCCGCCCAAGCGATCGGGCGTGTTCGGCCACTGGCGCGATTGCCGCGACATCCCGCCCCAATAGGGCGAGGTCCGCACCTTCTCTCGCCAAGGCCAGGGTGGTGTCGGCCCCCATTCCCTTAGCCGGTCCCGTCACCAGGGCAACCCGTTTCCCAAGTAACATGCACCTCTCCCGCCCCGGACCCGCGGCACCCTGCCGCGTCCGAGGGACAGGAGCAATCGGCCCGACTTCAGGGGGCCTTCAGCGTCCGGCGGGTGCGCTCAACTGGGGCGGCGGCAGGCCGGGCATGGGCGGCGCTGGGGGCAGCGAGCCCCCGACGCCCGGAAGCTGCGGCGGCGGCCGGCCATAGGGGGAAGTCACGGCATAGATGTCGCGTGGCGGCGCCGCAGGCTGTCCGGCGCAGGCACCGAGCACGCTTGCAACAAAACCAAGCGTGCCCAGACGCCAACCGACGGCCATCGATGTCATTCCTGACGCCGCGGCGGGTTGGTCGCCGAGGCCGGGGAGGCTGCCGGTGTCGGGGTATTGGCATAGACTGGCGCCGGGGTGGGGTAGACGCCAGCCGGCAGCGCCGGCGTCGCCAGGTACCGCGGCACCGGCTCATAGCCCGGCACACCGCTGCAAGCGCCAAGCAGCCCCAGCATCGCTCCCAAGGTCAAGCCTGCGCGCATGCGTCCTCTCCTCTCAGTTAGAGCGGGATGCGTTGAGGCGGAGTCGCCGAAAACACTGAATCCCGCGACCAAACACGCGTTAAAGCAGGCTGCCGCCGCTGCCGCGGCCTTGGCAAGCATCGGCTACTCCGCACGGATTCTGCGGGCGCGGATCAGCGCCGTCCAGCGGGCGGTCTGCGCCGCCAGGAACAGCGCGAATTCGGCGGGGGAGGAGGCGACGATATCGACGCCTTGCGCCTCGCTCAGCCGACGGCGGATCGTCGGTTCCGCCAGCGTCGCGGCCAGCCCGGCCTGCATGCGGGCCACATGCATGGCGCTGACCCCGGCTGGCCCCAGCACTCCCCAGAAAGCTTCGGCTTCCAGGCCGGAGATGCCCGCTTCGCTGAGCGTCGGCAGATCGGGCAGCCCCGGGGAGCGGCTCGCGCCGCTCTGCGCCAGCCCGCGCAACCGTCCCCCGAGTTGCCCGGCCAATCCGGCGCGCGAGGCAACGGCGAGATCGATCTCGCCCGCGACCGCAGCGGCCGAAAGCGGACCGCCGCCGCGATAGGGGACGTGCACCAGCTTCGTGCCGGTCCGCTGTTGCACTTCCTCCATCAGCAGATGGGCAAGGCTGCCATTGCCGACTGTGCCGAAGGTGATGCGCTCCGGCGCCACCCTAGCCGCTGCGAGCAGTGCCGCGAGATCATCCCACGGACGCCCGCTGGGTGTTGCCAGGATCATCGGTGCCGTCGCCACCAGCATCACCGGGGCGAAGTCGCGCACCGCATTGAAGCCGGCATCGGGGTTGATCGCATTGACCGTGGCGTGGCTGTCGAAGGCGAACAGCCAGGTCAGTCCGTCCGGTGCGGCGCGGGCGGCGGCCAGGGTGCCGATGGCCCCCGCCGCGCCGCTACGATTCTCGACGAACACCGGCTGGCCGAGCCTTTCCTGCAAGCCTGGCGCCAGCAGCCGCGCGATGGTGTCGACGCTGCCGCCGGGCGGGAAGGGGGCAATAAGGCGGATCGGCGCCGGCTGTGCGGCCGCGGGCAGGGCCGCCGCACAGAGCAGCGGCAGCGCGCGGCGGGCGAGCCCCGTGCGGCGCGGGGGTGGGGCGGGGGCGGTCATGGGCGACCTCAGTCCGGGCGGATGCTGTTCTC
>CAITYE010000207.1 GCA_903896535.1 uncultured Paracraurococcus sp. | reverse complement strand
TGCCGCCGTATTCTCGGCCAGCAGCCGCGGTGCGGCAGCGAGGTAGTCGGCGCTGTCGAGGTAGGTGCGGGGCATGTCGAGCCGATTCAGCACCACGTCATGGGCGGGGTCGAACAGCGCGGCGCGAAAGGCATCGTGCAATACGCGCACTACACCGGGGTCCATGCCCTTCGGCCCGACCAGCCCATAGGGCGAGGTCTGGGCGATATCGATGCCGCATTCGCGCAGCGTCGGCGCGAAGGCGAAGCGCTTGATCCGTTCCGGCCCGAAGGTGACCAGCAGTCGCAGCTGGCCAGCGTGCACCAGTTCTCCCCAAAGGGTCGAGGCGGCGACCGCATCCAGCTGTCCCGCCATCAGCGCTGCCACATCGTCGCCGCCGCCCCGGAAGGGCACGTGCAGCCAGTCAAGCCCAAGACGGCGCCCGACCAGTTCCATGGTGATGTGCTGCGTCGTGCCGACCCCGGCGGTGCCGTAGCTCAGCTTGCCCGGCTGCGCCTGCACCGCCGCCGTCAGGTCCTGGAAGCTGCGCCAGGGCGAATCGGCGCGCACGACGACGCCGTAGGAATAGCCGACTAGTTGGATGATCCAGCTGAAATCCTCGGGGATCGCATAGGGCGGCTTGTCCATCATCGCCGGCATGCGGAAGTTGGTGCCGTGCATCTGGCTCAGCAGGTAGCCGTCCCCGCGCGCCTCGGCCGCCACGGCCTGGGCGCCCAGCATGCCGGATGCGCCGGCCTTGTTCTCGATGATCACGGGGTAGCCAAGCTGCGCCTGGACCAGCGGTGCCATGCCGCGCAGTTGGATATCCGCGGCCGCGCCGGCCAGCCAGGGCACGATCAGCCGGATCGGCCGGTTCGGGAAGCCGGGCTGCGCCAAAGCGGGTGTGGCGAGCAGGCCACCGAGCAGCGCCCGGCGCGAGGGGCCGCTCATGCCTGGAAGTTCAGGCGCAGGCCGGGCTCGGGCCAGCGCAGTTGCGCGAGTTCCCCCTTGCCGGACAGGGTGATGGTGGCGGTTCGCATGTCTGGCCCGCCGAAGCAGATATTGGTGGGATGGCTGTCGGGCATCGCGATCTGGTCCAGCAGCCGGCCATCGGGGGCGAAGACGCTGATCTGCCCGGTCACCAGCGTGGCGACGCAGATATTGCCAGCGGCGGTGACCGCGAGACTGTCGAAGCGGCAAAAGCCCGGTGCGGTGCCGAGGAAGCGGCCGCCATGTGGCGAGGGGAAGGGCTGCTTGCGCAGCACGCCCGGGCTTTCAATGTCGAAGGCCCAAAGCCGGGCGGATTCGGTATCAGCCACATAGACCGTGCGCTCATCCGGGGAGAGGCCGACGCCATTGGCCGAGAGGATGGGGTAGGCGATTTCCACCACGGAGGAGCCATCGGGCATGGCGTAGTACAGCCCCGCATGGTCGCGCCCGGCGTGATAGCGCTTGCCGAGATCAGTGAAGTAGAAGCCGCCATGGCGATCGAAAACGAGATCGTTCGGCGCGGATAGCTTGTGCCCGTTGGCCGCCTTGTAGAGCAGCCGGCGGGCGCCGGTCGCCGGGTCAACCCGTTCGACGGAGCCGTATTCGTAATCCTCGGACGGGCCCTGGCCCATGAAGCTGTCAGGGAGGTAGCGGCTGCCGCCATTGTTGCAGAGAATCAGGCCGCCATCGGGCGCCCGGGCAAGGCCGTTCGGACCACCGGCTGGTTGGCCGAGCCGGGTCACGCGCCCGTCCGGATCGACGCGGGTGACCCAGCCGCCATTGATCTCCGTCAGGATGATGCTGCCATCGGCCATGGCGACCGGGCCTTCGGGAAAGCCGAGGCCCTTGGCCAGGATGCGAAGATCCGTCACGTTTATTCCTCCCGTTGTGGCGCGAGCGGCGGCGCGGCTGCGCGGGATCCACACCGCTGGATCACGCGCTGCCGCTGATTGAGCGGCTGTCCAAGCCACTCTGCGATGCCGCCTTCGTCAAGCTGCCGCTAGAGCAGGCTGCGTTCGCATTCGCTCACGCACCCTGCTCTCGCGTTTATTGGGTCGCGGGATTCAGCGTTATCGGCGATTCCGCCGCAACGCATCCCACTCTAGGCTGCCTGAGCGACGGTAGCCGGGCAACCCGCTGGCCTCCGAGAACACTGCCCTTGTGGATGCGGCGCTGCGCCCGATGCGTGCCGCCTCTGTCATGGTGGCGACGGGGCCTTCCAATCCCGTCAGCATCCGCGCCATGGTGTGGCCAGCGCAGGCGCGCGCCGCGGCAGGCGCCGCGAAGACGGATGAGGAGAGAGGCGATGAGGGTCTCGATCGTGTTGCCGGTGGCGGACTGGCGGGCCTGCGGCCCAGCCGCTGCCGCCGCGGAAGCGGCCGGCTTCGATGCCGTGCAGGCCAACGAGATCGCCCACGAGCCCTTCACGCCGCTCGCCTTCGCGGCGCTGGCGACCGAGCGGGTGGAACTCGTGACCTCGGTCGCGATCGCCTTCCCGCGCAGCCCGATGATCGTCGCCAACCATACCTGGGATCTGGCACGACATTCGAAGGGGCGCTTCGTGCTGGGGCTGGGTACCCAAGTGCGGGCGCATAATGAACGCCGGTTTTCGACCCCCTGGACCGCGCCGGCGGCACGCATGGCAGAATATGTGCAGGCGCTTCGCGCCATCTTCCGTTGCTGGGAAACCGGCGAACGGCTGGAATTCGCGGGCGAGCACTACCGCTTTAATCTCATGAACAAGGAATTCTCGCCGGGCCCGAACCACCTGAAGCTGCCAGCGATCACCATCGCCGCGGTCGGGCCTTTGATGCTGCGGAACGCCGCCCGGTACTGCGACGGCGTCAGGCTGCACAGCTTCGCCACCCGCGCCTATATCGAGCAGCAGGTCGCGCCGATGCTCGATCGTCACCTCGCCGAGGTCGGCCGGCCGCGCTCCGCATTCGAGGTCAGCGGTGGCGGCTTCGTTGCCACTGGCGGCACGGCGGAGGAGGTGCGCCAGGCCGCCGACAAGGTGCGCTATCGCATCGCCTGGTATGCCTCGACGCCGGCCTACCGGACGGTGCTGCAGCCGCACGGCCTCGAAGCGCTTGGCGAGAAGCTCTCGGTGCTGGCACGCCAGGGCCGCTTTGAGGGCATCGAGGCGCTGATCCCCGACGAGGTGCTGGAGCTGTTCGCTGCGATCGGGCCCTATGACCGGATCGCCGAGCGCATCGCGGACCGTTTCGGCGGCCTCGCGGATACCGTGACGATCCCTTTCCCGGACGGCGCCGATCCCGGCGCGGTCCGCCAGGTGGTGCGGGAAGTGCAGACCATTCCTGCGGCTTATGCCGGACACGGCTGAGAGCCTGCCCGCCATCCTCGCCCGGGGACGGTTCTGTCAGGATTTTCTCGGCTGCTGTTCAAG
>CAITYE010000206.1 GCA_903896535.1 uncultured Paracraurococcus sp. | reverse complement strand
CGCCCGCCAAGGCCGCGTCGCCGCGCGCCAAGCCCACCGACGGCAAGCGGCCGGCCAGCCCGCGCAGCGCGGCGGCAGCCCCCAAGCGGACCCGCCCGGCCGGGGCGGCAGCCCCCAAGCGCCTAGGCACCAAGGCCGCGACGCCGCGCACCAAGCCCGCCGCCAAGCCGAAACCCGGCCGTACCGCCGCGCCGAAGACGGTCATCCGGCGCATCGCCAAGCCGGACGAGGCGCATCCGCCGGAAGCCTATCGCCCGGGCCGCATCAGCAAGCAGGCGGTCACCGCCGGGCCTGCCGCCGCCCCGCACAGCCGCAAGCGGCCAGCGCCCGTCGCACCCGACCGGCTGGAACTGCTGGTCGAGGCCGCGCGCGGCAGCCTGGAGGATGACAAGGCCGAGGATATCCAGATCCTCGACGTGGCGGGCCGCGCCGATTTCACCGACCGCATGATCATCGCGACCGGCCAGGTGGAGCGGCAGTTGCTGGCGATGGCCACGCATGTGGAAGACGCGCTCGGCAAGCTCGGCATGAAGCTGCGGCGCAGCGACATCCAGGCCTCCCCCGACTGGGTGCTGATCGATTGCGGCGACCTCGTGATCCATCTGTTCCGGCCGGAGGCGCGGGAGATCTATGCGCTGGAGCGCATGTGGGGCCCGGGGAGCCCGGGCCCGGAGGGGTGAAGCCGCCACGGCTGCTGGCGGTTGGCCGGCTGAAGCCGGGCCCGGAGGAAGCCTTGTTCGCGCAGTACAATGCGCGGCTGCGCCCGCCCTTCGCGGTCACTGAACTGGCCGAGGCGCGCGGTAGCGCAGGCGAGGTGCGGGCGCGGGAGGGCGCGGCGCTGCTGGCCGCGCTGCCGCCGCAGGCCTTCCTTGTCGCCCTCGATCTGGGCGGCGAGACGCCGAGCAGCGAGGCGCTGGCCATGCTCGCCGCGCGCTGGGAGGCGACCGGCCGGCCGCTCTGCTTTGTGATCGGCGGCGCCGAGGGGCTCGACCCCGGTGTGGTGTCGCGGGCCGATCATCGCCTCTCGCTCGGGCCGCTCACCTGGCCGCATTTCCTGGTGCGCGGGCTGCTGGCCGAACAATGGTACCGCGCGCAGGCGATCCGCGCCGGGCATCCCTATCACCGGGCCTGGCGACCCTGAGTCCAGCGGTGCGAGGCTTTGACCCGTGCCGAGCGCCCGAACGGGCGGCGCGGCATTGGCAGGAGCAATTGGCAGCAGCAATTGCGGGCTGGCAAAACCGCCTCCCGGCGCGCCCAAGAATTTGACCCCTGGGAGGTGGGGGCCGCCCCGGGCCATCGGCCGGTGAGGTGGACAGCCGACCTCCGGCCTGGGATGCTGGATCATGGACGGTTTCTTTCTGCTTATCATCGCCGCGTTGCTCTGGGTCGGGGTGCATGTCGGCATTGCCGGCAGCGCCGCGCGCGCGGCGATGATCGCCCGGATCGGCGAAATACCGTTCCGCATTCTCTATTCCGTGCTCTCCTTTGGCGCGATCGGCCTGCTGGTGAATGCCTGGGGCGGTGCCGAGACCGCCGCGCTCTGGTTCGCGCCGGGCTGGCTGCGGATGGTGCTAGCGCTGCTCATGTGGCCGGCTTTCGTGTTCTTCGTCGCCTCGGTGACCGCCCCGAACCCCACCGCGATGGGCGGCGAGCGCCTGCTGGAGACCGAGCCGCGCGGCATCACCCGGATCACCCGCCACCCGATGCTGTGGTCCTTCGCCGTCTGGGCGGCGGTGCATATGCTGGGCAATGGCGATACCGCGAGCCTGCTGTTTTTCGGCGCCTTCCTGGTGACGGCGCTGATGGGCATGCCGAGCATCGATGCCAAGCTGGCGGCGCGGGCCCCGGCGGCATGGCCCGCGCTGGCGGCGAAGACCTCCATCCTGCCCTTCGGCGCGATCCTGGCCGGGCGCAATCGGCTGGTGCTGCGCGAGATCGGCTGGCTGCCACCGCTGATCGGCACCCTCGGCTGGCTCGCCATCCTGCATCTGCATCCGCGGCTGTTCGGCGTGCCGGCGCTGCTCTGGTGACCGCGGAGGGCGCGGGATGAACCTGCCGGAACCCGGCGATCACACCGCCGGCCGCCTCGGCGCCCGCCCTGTCCCGCTGACCGAGCGGCCCTGGCCCCTGCCGCCCGGGCTGCATCCGCTCGGTCTGCCGGGTCCGCGCGGCGGGCTGCTTCGCGTGCCGGCCGCCGCCACGCCAGGGCCGCTGCCGCTGATTGTCATGCTGCATGGCGCGACCGGCGATGCCGAGCGGGCGCTGCGCCGCATCGCGCCGATCGCCGAGGCCGCGCTGCTTGTGCTGCCGGAGAGCGAGGGGCGGAGCTGGGATGTGATCGAGGGCGGCTACGGCCCCGATCTCGAGCGGCTGGATGCGGCGCTGGCGGCGGTCTTCGCGGCTTGGCCGGTCGATCCGCGCCGGCTGGCGATTGCCGGATTTTCCGACGGCGCCTCCTATGCCCTCTCGCTCGCGCTGATGAACGGCGATCTGTTCACCCATGCGCTGGGTTTCTCGCCCGGCTTCGCCGCGCCGCTGGGGCAGGCCGGGCGCCCGCGTTTCTTCCTCAGCCACGGCACCGAGGATCAGGTGCTGCCGATCGATCGCTGCGGCCGGCGGCTGGCTGCCCAGTTGCAGAATGCCGGCTATCTGACGATCTACCGGGAGTTCGAGGGTGGGCATGAGCTGCCGGCGGAGATCGCCCTCACCGCCCTGGCTTTCCTGCTGGCCGAGATCGCATGAGACGGCTGCTGCTGACGCTGCTGCTTGCGCTGGCCCCGGTGCTCGTGCAGGCGGCGGAGACCTGCACCTATCGGGGCGGCGGCGATTACGACGCGCAGATCGCCCTCACCACGATCGCTGAGCGGCAGGGCACGACGCTGCGGCTGCGCGCACTGTGGCGGCTGACCGCGCGGCCGCTGCCCTTCTATCGGTTCGAGTATCTGGTCGAGGAAATCAGCGAATGGCAGGGGCAACGCCTGATCCGCCTGGGGCTTAACCTGCGCCACTTCGTCAATGGCCGCATCCGCCGTCAGCAATGGGACGTCTTCGCCCGCGCCGGGGATGGCTTCGCGGCCTGGCGGCTGCAAGGCAAGCGGGCGGAGGAGTTGGCCGGCAAGCATGCGGGCTTCGCCCGGCACTGGGATGTCGCGGATTTCGGCCAGCCTTGGCTGGCGGAATATCCGACCGCTGCGGCGGAGGCGCGCAGCGACCTCGCCCTCAAGCCCGGTGAGGCGCCGGCCGGGCTGGTGCCGCCCTTCGCCGCTGGTTTCTATCTGCCGCGCTTCGCCCCCGCCGCGCCGCAGCGCATCGCGCTGTTCATCCCCGGCAACAAGCAGCAGAACCGTGCCGATCTCGATGTTCCTGCGCCGGCCCCGGCGCCGGCCGGCGGGCATGTCTGGCGGATCACGCTGGAGAGCGAGAAGCTCGGCCTGGATCGCGGCTCGCAGGCTTTCGCCACGATCGCGCCGGGCGGTCGGCTTGCCGCGATCCGCTTCCGCCTGCTGGGCTTCGGCATGACGGCGGCCGGCGAAATTGCATTGCAGGGCTGCGAGGGCGAGGCATAGCCAGCGCATCCCGGGGGTGCGAGCATGCCGGCCGGAGGAGATGAACATGCAAGGCATCGCTGAGGATCTGAAGGGCAAGGTCGCGATCGTGACCGGCGCAGGCAGCCGGCCCGGCGAAGGGGTTGGCAATGGCCGCGCTGCCGCCATCCTGCTGGCGCGGGCCGGTGCGCATGTGGTGCTGGCCGATGCCATCATCGAATGGGCCGAGGAGACGCGGCGGATGATCGCCGAGGAGGGCGGTGCCGAGAGCGTCGTCGTCACCGGCGACGTGACCAAGGCGGCCGATTGCGCCCGCATCGTGCAGACCGCGATGGACAGATGGGGCCGGCTGGATGCGCTGGTGAACAATGTCGGCATCAGCGGCCCGAAGGGCACCGCCGAGGAAGTGGACCCCGAGGAATGGGCGCACGGCCTGCTGGTGAACGTCACCTCGATGATGCTGATGGCGAAATACGCGGTGCCGGCGATGCGCCAGACGGGCGGGGGTTCGATCGTCAATATCGGCTCGGTCGCCGGGCTGAAGGGCGGGCATCCGCACCTGCTTTATCCGACCAGCAAGGGTGCGGTGGTCAACATGACGCGCGCCATGGCGGTGCATCACGCCCCGGACGGCATCCGGGTGAACTGCATCTGCCCAGGCATGGTCTATACGCCCATGGTGCAGGCCAACAACATGACGCCGGAGCGGCGCGAGCAGCGCCGCCGCCGCAGCATCCTGCAGGTGGAAGGGAGCGGGTGGGATATCGGCGCGGCCGTGGCGTTCCTCTGCGGCGGCAATGCGCGCTGGATGACCGGGACCATCGTGCCGGTGGATGCCGGGGCCACGGCGATCGCCGGCCTGCCGGGCGGCTGAGACCAACGATCAAAGGGCTTGACCGTTGGTTTGGGCTTTTTCTGGCCCGCAATCGTCGGACGGAAACCTCTGGTTTCCTGGGCTGCGCGGCATTGGCCGCGCGTCTGGAGCAAGATCCGTTCAGATGAAATCATCTGAACGGATGTCTTGCTCTGGAAAATATAATAACCCGACCAGCGTATCACCGCTCTGATGGATCACCGCATGACCCATCAGAGCGGAGGCTGCTCCAGAGCATGCTGCGTTGAGGCAGAATCGCGCTCTAAAACTGCCCTCTCGCCTCAGCCGGCCTCGCGCCCCGCGACCACCACGGGCATCAGGTTCGCTTCCGCCTCACGCTTCAGCCGCACGTAGGAGCGCGCCGAAAAGAACAGCATGCTGGCATAGAACAGTCCGCCCCCGGCCAACGCCGCCCAGGGCTCGGTCAGCAGCGCCGCCCCGAAGGCGCCGACGCCGATCAGCAGCGGCAGGACCAGGGCGGCAGGAACCTTGAAGTTCTTGAAGCTCCAGGTCGGCAGGGTCGAGATCATCAGCACTCCCACCACCGCCAGAGTCACCGCCACCAGCACCCCATGCCGGGCGAGGCCAGCCAGGCCGGGCCAGCCCCAGTCCTCGGCCGCCAGCCAGAGGAACAGCGGAAAGAGCGCGAGGCCAGCACCGGCCGGGGCCGGCACGCCGGTGAAGAAATTCTGCGCAAAGGCCGGCTTCGGCGGCGGGCCGGTGAGCGCGAGGGCCGGCGCCTCGTCGATCGAGGCATTGAAGCGGGCGAGCCGCAACGCCGAGCAGACGGCAAAGAGGATACAGGGCGCGAAGCCCCAGCCGCGGGCATCGTGCAGCGACCACATGAACAGGATCAGCGCCGGGGCGACGCCGAAGCATAGGAAATCCGACAGGCTATCGAACTCCGCGCCGAACCGGCTGGTGGCCTTCAGCAGCCGGGCGATCCGGCCATCGATGCCGTCGATCGCCGCCGCCACCACGATCAGCGCCGCCGCCTTTTCCCAGCGCCCATCCAGCGCGAAGCGCAGCGCCGTCAGCCCGCAGCACAGGCCAAGCATGGTCAGGATGTTCGGCACCAGCCGGTTGAAGGACGGGCCGGCATAGCGCGGCCGCCGGCGGGCGTGCCGCAGCCGGCGATGCAGCGGCGGGCGCGGCTCGGTCATGTCGGGCGCGGCGCCGGGCGGGTTTCGGCGATCACCGTCTCACCGCCGATCATGGTCTGCCCCTCGGCGACCAGCGGCCGCACGCCTTCGGGCAGGTAAAGGTCGGTGCGGCTGCCGAAGCGGATGATGCCGAAGCGCGCCCCGGTCTCGACCGCCTGGCCTTCCTGCACGTCGCAGAGGATGCGCCGGGCGATCAGCCCGGCGATCTGCACCACGGCAAGGTCGCCGCCATCGGTCAGGCGCAGCGCGATGGCATTGCGTTCGTTCTCCTCGCTCGCCTTGTCGACGCTGGCATTGAGGAATTTGCCGGGATGATAGGCGATGCGGGTGACGGTGCCGGCCGCCGGCACCCGGTTCACATGCACATCCAGCACCGAGAGGAAGATCGCCACCCGCCAGCGCGGCGCGGCGCCGAGGCCGAGTTCGGCCGGCGGCGCGGCTTGCACCACGCTGACGACGCGGCCATCGGCCGGGGCGAGGATCAGGCCGGGCCGCGGTGGCGGTACCCGCGCCGGGTCGCGGAAGAAATAGAGGCAAAACAGGCAGAACAGCACCGCCGGCCAGAACAGCCAGCCGCCGAAGAGCAGTCCGGCCAGCGCGGCAACCCCGCCGCCGAGCAGGAAGGGCCGGCCGGCCGGATGCGGCGGCGCCAAGACCATGGAGAGGCTTTGCAGCAGGGCCATGCGGGTCCAGGAGGTGAGACAGCAGCGGGGCGGTTTATGGTCGCTCGCCGCCGCCCGGGCAAGCAAGGCGCGATCGCCGGGCCGGCGATGCTATGCTGGGCGCCTTGGCGCGAGGATAGGGCATGACCGGGCAGCCAGTGACGCGGGTGAAGGTCTGGGACGGTTGGGTCCGGCTGGGTCATTGGCTGATCGTCGGGCTGCTCTGCCTATCCTACTGGTCGATCGAGACCGGGCGCATGCAGACGCATTTCTGGTCCGGCTATGCCGTTCTGGCCCTGGTGCTGTTTCGCATCGTCTGGGGCTTCGTCGGGTCGGAGACGGCGCGCTTCGCGACCTTCCTGCGCCCCCCGGCGGCGGCGCTCGCGCATCTGCGCCACCTCGCCCGGCGGGAGCCGGATACCGAGGTCGGCCACAACGCCGCTGGCGGCTGGATGGTGCTGGTGATGCTGGCGCTGCTGTTGGCGCAGCCGCTGACCGGGCTGTTTGCCGATACCGGCTATGGTGATGCCGGGCCGCTCGCCAAGCGGGTGGCGAGCGAGACCAGCGATTGGCTGACCGGGCAGCATCACCGGATCTTCCGGCTGATCCTGCTGACCGCCGGGCTGCATGTGCTGGCGGTAATCGGCTATGCGGTGCTGAAGCGCCAGGATCTGGTGCGGCCGATGCTCAGCGGCGTGAAGCGGTTACCGGCCGGCACCGCGGCGCCGCGGATCGCCAGCCCGGTCCTGGCGGCGCTCCTGCTAGCCGCAGCGGTGCTGCTGGTCTGCGGGATCAGCCGGATGGGCTGATGCGCTGCTGGTCTGCGGCATCAGCCAATTTGGCTGATGCGGGGGGGTTCAACGATTGCGATAGGGCCGGTGGCAGGAGCCACAGAATTGCGGGCCGGTGGCCTTGTAGGCGGCTTCGAAGGCCGCGACATCGCCGCCTTCGGCGGCATTGCGCAGCAGCTTCAGATGCGTGACGAGACGCATGTCGATCGCCTCGAAATCCGAGAAATTCTGCCAGATTTCAGGCTTCGCCTTGGTATCGCCCTTGTCCGAGCCGGCGGGAAACAGCTTCGGCATGCCCGTGAAGAAGCCGATCATCTCGTCGATCTGGCGCACCGCCGGCCGCGGGTCGCTCTTGTTCTCGACCAAAAGCTTCATCTGGTCCATCGCCTCACCGGCCCGCTTCAAGCCGGCGCGGCGTTCCGTGATGACATCGGCCTGGGCAAGGGCCGTGCCCGCGAGGGCGATGAGGCAAAGCGCCCCGAACCACGTATTAAGCCGCATCGAACACTGCCCTCGCATCGCCACCGATCCTGTCTTTTCGCGGAAAGCCGTCCGCCATGCAAGTCTGGGCTTTGCAAGTCTCGGGCCCGTTCGCCAGACGCCGCCGCATTTCCCCGGAGCACCCATGCCGCATCCCGTTCGTGCCGTCGCCGTCTTCTGCGGCTCCCGCCCCGGCCATGAGCCGGTCCATGCCGAGGCGGCCCGGGCGCTCGGCACGGCGCTGGCCAAGGCCGGGCTGGGCCTTGTCTACGGCGGCGGCGGCATCGGCATCATGGGAATTGTGGCCGAGGCGGCGCATGCGGCGGGCGGGCGGGTGCATGGGGTGATCCCGGACTTCCTCCGCCATGTCGAACGGCCGCAGCCGCAGCTGGATGCGCTGGACGTCACCACCTCGATGCATGCGCGCAAGGCCCGGATGTTCGAGCTGGCGGACGCCTTCGTCAGCCTCTCCGGCGGGCTCGGCACCATGGACGAGACCTTCGAGATCATCACCTGGCGGCAGCTTCGGCTGCACGACAAGCCGATCTTCCTGCTCGATGTCGGCGGCTGGGCGGCACCGTTCCAGGCGCTGATCGAAAGCCTGATCGGCCAGGGCTTCGTCGGACGCGAGAGCCAGCAGCTCTATCGAATCGTGCCGGATGTGCCGGCCTTGATGGCGGCGCTGGCCGCCGCCCGCGTCGAGGATGCCTCCGCCGCGCGGCTGTAGCTTGCCGGCCGGGAAGGCGGCGGCTATACCCGCCGCCTCGCCGGACCGACGGAGCGTAGCTCAGCCTGGTAGAGCACTGTGTTCGGGACGCAGGGGTCGGAGGTTCGAATCCTCTCGCTCCGACCAGTCGTCCGGCGTTGCAAAGCCCCCCGGGATCGCCCCGGGGGGCTTTGTCATTCCTGGCGCAGCCCGGCCAACTCCATCGCCGCCACCCAGCCCGGCCGTTCCTGCAGGATGCGCCGCGTCACCTCCCCCGGGCCGCCGCCGCCGGGGGTGAAGCCCAGCCCCTGCAGCCGCCCGCGCACGTCATTGTCGGCAAGGCAGGCCTCGACCTCCGCCGACAGCTTCCGGAGGATCGGCTCCGGCAGGCCGGGCGGCGCGTAGAGGCCCATCCAGACTTCCGAGGGGAACCAGGGGAAGCCCAACTCGCTGGCCGTGGGGATGCCGGGGACGCGGGGGTTACGCTCGGCACTGGTCACCGCGATGCCGCGCAGCTTGCCTTCCTCGACCAGCGCCTGCGCATTGCCGACGGAATCAAAGGCGACATGCGCATCGCCGCGGATGATCGCCAGCAGCCCGGCGGTGGTGCCGCCGAAGGAGACGTGCTGCATCTCGATCCCCGCCAGCCGGCAGAAACTCGCCGTGGCGAGGTGGCCGACGCTGCCGGTGCCCGGCGTGGTGTAATTGAGCTGGCCCGGCCGCGCCTTGGCATAGGCGATCAGCTCATCAAGGCTGCGGATCGGCAACTGCGCGCCAACCACGATGTACAGGCCGTAGCTTTGCGCCACCGCCACCGGCGTGAAGTCCCGCGCCGCGTCGTAGCCGGCGCTTTTCAGCAGCAGCGGCGCCACCACCATCCCGGTATTGGCGCTGTAGAGCAGCGTGGCGCCATCCGGGGCGGCGCGCATCACCTGCTGCGCGCCGACGGTGCCGGTCGCGCCGGGCCGGTTCTCGATGACGAAGGGCTGGCCCAGGCGACGCGTCAGCCATTCCGCCAGGATGCGGTTCAGCGGCTCGTTCGGCCCGCCCGGGGCGAAGGGGATGACGATCCGCACCGGCTTGTCCGGCCAGGCGCTGGCGCGGGCGAGGCCGGGTAGCAGCAGCAGCGCCGGCAGGGCGCGGCGGGCAAGCCTCATGCGGTGCCCTCCAGCAGGAAAGGCAGGATGGCAGCGGCGACGCGCGCCGGTGCCTCGATCGTGCCGACATGGCCGAGGCCTTGCAGCAGCACGGTGCGCGCGCCCGGGATTTCGGCGGCGATGCCAAGGGTATGCGCGGCCGGCACCAGCCGGTCCTCGGCCTGCGCCAGCACCAGCGTCGGCGCGGCGATGCCGCCGAGCGGCAGCCGCGGGGCGCCAGGGATCAGCGCATTGCGCCGCGCCTGCTGTGCCGGACCGCGCTTGCCACCCGCGAAGCGCTGGGCGAGTTCCGGGTGCTTCGCCAGATGCCCTTCGGTGTAGAAATAGCGCGCGATGCGCGGTGCATTGGCCGCCGGGTCGGAGCGCAGCCGGCCAAGCTCGGCCGCGGCGTCCGGGTTGATCGCGGGGATGCTCTCGCCGATCCGGATGGCGGCCGAGAGCACGAGCCGATCCACCACGTCCGGGTGCCGGACCGCCAGGGCCTGGGCGATGACGCTGCCCAGCGAACTGCCGAAGACATGCGCCCGCCGCAGGCCAAGCGCCCGGATGAAGGCCGCCGCGTCATCGGCCAGGTCGAGCACGCCGAAATCGGCATCCGGGTTCCGTGTCGCGCCGCAATCGCGCTGGCTATAGGGCAGGCAGGTGAGGTGGGGCGCGAGATGCGGAAGAAAGCCGTCATACTGGGTATGGTCGGCCTCCCCGCCATGCAGCAGCACCAGCGGCGGGCCAGCGCCCAGCTTCGCGTAGGCCAGCGTAATCCCGCCGGGGATGTCGACGACGCCACCGCTGCCGCCGCTCATGCCGCGAGCGTCCCGCCGCGGCGGAGCTGGTTCAGCGCCGCCGTCACCACCCCGCCCATATCCTCGGGCTGCCATGGGCAGCGCCAGGCGACATGGCCGTCCGGGCGCACCAGGCAGGCGCCGCGCTGGCCCATGCGGAAGCCGTCGCTGTAATCGACCCGCGGCATCAGGCGGAACTGCACCGGCAGGCCGCAAGCCCGGGCGGCGGCCTGGGCGGCGCCTTCCCAGGCGGCACCCAGCGGGCCGGCGACCAGGACGAATTCCTGGTCGAACCAGTCGATGGTCGAGTGCTTGCGGGCATGGTCGAGCCAGAGATGCGGAAAGCGCGCGCCATGCCGGTCGTTGGGATGGTAGTGCCGGCTGTCCAGCGGCCGGGCCACCGTGCCATCGGGGATCACCGCGCCGACCTCGTAGCGGAAGCCGATCGCCTGACCGACCGAATGCAGATGGTTGTCCATGTCATCCAGCCAGAAGGTGATGCGGTCCGGATGCCCGCTGCGCGCGGCCTGTTCCATATGCGTGTAGCGATGCCGGTTGCCGAGCGAGAAATCGGCATTGCTGTGCGCGATCGGCCGACGCTCGGCATCATAGGTATCGAGCAGGCGCTCCTCGGCCCAGCCGCGCAGCACATAGGCCAGCTTCCAGGCCAGGTTGTGCGCATCCTGCACGCCGGAGTTCAGGCCGAAGCCCCCGGTGGGCGGGAAGCGATGCGCGGCATCGCCCACCAGCAGCACCCGGCCCTGACGGAAACGCTCCGCCACCTGCCGGGAGACCCGCCAGGTGGAGCGGTTGAGCAGCGTGACGTCGAGATCGGGCACGCCAGTCTGCTGGCGGATCAGCGCGATCACCTCCTCATCCGACCAGGGCTTCGCGCGGTCATCCTGCTGCTGGCCGATCTGGGTCACCGTCAGCCAACGGTCGCGGCCATTGGTGTTGAGGATGGTCGAGACGGGGACGCCCGGGACGGGCGAAATGATGCGATAGCCGGCGGCCTCCCGGGTGATCGGGAAGCGGGAGAGATCGGCCTTCCAATACTCGTTCGACATCACCGCGAGCGTCGCCGGCCCCTCCATCTCGATCCCCGCGGCGCGGCGGGTGCGGCTGCCGGCGCCATCGGCGGCGATCAGCCACTTGGCGCGCCACCAGCTGGACCCGCCACCGGTGCTGGGCCGGGTCTCCACCGTCACCCCATCGGTGTGCGCCTCGAAGCCGACGAACTCGGTACTGAACAGCACGCGGGCGTGCTTGGCCCGGGTCAGCTCGGCGTAGATCTCCTCCTCCACCGCGTCCTGGGCGACGAGGGATTTCCACGCTGGGGTGAAGCCTTCATGCGGCTCCGGCCGGGTGCGGCCGATCTCGCGTCCGGCGATGCTCTCGACGAAGACGAACATGTCCGACCCGTCCTGCAGGCCGCGATCCCGGATGCGCTGTTCGATCCCCCATTGGCGGAAGATCTCCATGGTGCGGATCCAGCAGCCGCGGGATTTCGGGTGGTCGGTGGTGGTGGCGCTGCGCTCTACCACCACGCAATCAATGCCGAAGCGCTCCAGCAGCAGTGCCATGGCCAGCCCGACCGGCCCGCCGCCGACGATGAGAACATCCGTGTCCTGGGTCGCCATCGCGCCCTCCTCCCCGTTGCTTGGCGCCATGCTGCGACGGGCGGGGACGGAGGGGAACGAAAATCTTGCGCTCAGCGCCCCCGCGCGGCCCAGAACATGAGCCATTTCGCCGGCAGCACCCAAAGCGTGCCGGCCAGGACAAAATAGGGAATCTGCAACAACCAGTGCCAGCCCAGCACATGATCGGCCAGCGCCACGACCAGGCCGAT
>CAITYE010000205.1 GCA_903896535.1 uncultured Paracraurococcus sp. | reverse complement strand
CTCGAGGAACCTCGGCCAGGTGGTCTCGGCCTCGCAGATGAAGATGGCATCGATCTTACCCGGGCCGGCCTCGGGCGCGGCGGTGATTCCAGCGCCACCCAGGACAACCGGGATCCCCTTCTTCTTGAACGCCGCCGCTACTACCTGCGCTTGCTCCAATTCGGTGGAGTAACCGGCGATGCCCACAAGGTCGTAGCCGCTATCGAGCAGGCTGTCGGCTGGGCCCTGAACCAACTCGTCCCAGATCTGCACGCTGTAGCAGCCTTCGGGAGTCAATGCGGCGATAGTGGCCAGATGCAATGGCGCCACATAGGTCTTGGCTCTACTCACGGCCCTCACGGTGCGATCGAGCCAACCGACAACCTCGAAATCCGATAGGGCTAGCACTAGCAGGCTGCTGAAATTCGATTTCCAACGCGGCTGGGCGAAAGATTGATTCACCGCAGCCGCAACCGGAGCACGAATGATTCGTGGGACCTACTCACTTCATCCCATTCGCTCTCTAGATACGTCTCCGATGTTGAATTTCAGCAGCGTGCTAGAAGGATGGATCTCATCGCGGTCGCTCCGGATCCGGCACTTCCCGACTAGCCCGTCGCGCCAACTTTCGGTGAGGACCAGACCATACGACAGCGTCGTGCGCAACACGAAATCGTCGTCGCGTGGAGAGCGCATGATGTGTCGAGGGTGCTCGACTGACGGCGGCGATGATGGTGCCCGGCTTTTGATGCAAGGGAAGGGCGGCGGATTGGGGTTGACCTCGGCGAGGACGCGTTCGCTGGCCGCCTGGAGCGAAACCACGGGGAAAAAGACGCAGCGTTTGAGGCGTTCCTTTGTGAGCTTAGCGAAGAGTCCCTCGAGCGCATTCAGCCCGGACGTAGAAGTCGGGACGAAATGGAAGGTTCAGTGCGGGTGCCGATTAGTCGATCTGAAGCTGCTGCACGCGAAGATCGGAGAGCTGGCGCTGGAGAGGGAGTTTTTGTTCGGCGTGCTCAGCAAAGCCGGCCTGCTGAGCGCAAAGCGATGATGGAGCGCCGCAATATCCTGCCCTTGACGCGGCCGGCGAACCTTCTGCTGCTGGGCCGCAGCAGTATCTACGCTGTGCCCTGGGCGTTGCCGTCAGCGCGCCCTGGGACCGTGCGTCGGCTCGACGCCCTACATCTCGAGCACCCGCTTGCGGGCAGCTGGATGCTGCGCGACATGCTGCGGCTAGAGGGCATAACGATCGGCCGCCTGCCGCGCGGCTTCGTCTATCTGGCCACGGTGGTGGATTGATTCAGTCGGCGGATCCTGGCCTGGCGGCTGTCGATTTCGCTGGAGACCGAGTTCTGCGTCGACACGGTACACGAGGCCATGGCGCGCCATGGCAAGCGCGAGTTCTTTATCCGGAGTTCCCAGATAACTTCGAATTCCCCGGCCGGCAGTCGAGGAAATATAGCACAATTCCAGAGCGTTGAAGGGAATTCGGGTAACTGGGGCAAAATCTCGGGCAATCAGGCGATGGCGCGCTGCCTGACGAGGTCCGGCAGTGCAGGAACGCATGTGGCACCGGCGACGTGGAGCCGGTGTCCCAGATAGTCCCAGAAGCCGACGCCGAGCTTGGCGCAGGTCTTAGCCAGGCCTAGGAAGGCGTCGCGGCAGTCGCGGCCGGCGGTGCTTTGTGTGCCGCCGCTGATCTTGCGCTTGGTGACCTGGCAGCGGATGTCATTCTCCGAGCCGTTGGTGTGGAGCGGGATTTCCGGCCGGTCGAGCACCCGCAGCAGGTCTGGCTTGCGCGCCAGCAGCCGCTCCAGCAGCCGGTCGAGCATCACGAACCCCGTGCGGCGGCGGAAGATGCGATCGAAGCGGGCGCGTAGCTCGCCCCGCCGCCGGGCTGAGGGATCGTCACGATACGCCTTGAGGTCGGCGTAGAACCACCAGATCAGCGCGCGCAGATGCTGCTGCGCCGCGTGCTGCGCGTCGGTGAAGGTCTCGAGGCGATGCACCAGCCGCTCGGCATGGACCCAGCAGAGCGCATGGCGGCCGACATCGAACTGCCCGGCATCATCGCTGAGAATGACGGCCTCACGCAGGAAGCCGTGGGCTGCGATGCTGCCCCAGAGAGCGCCCTCGGTGGCGATGCGCGCCGGGCCGAGGCTGCGCTCCAGCCCGTGGATGCCGAGCCGGTCGAGATGTGCCGTCCAGGCCGCGCTGTCGGCGAAGTGCCGCACCGGGTCTTCGGCCAGGCTGGCGATCAATGGGCCCGCCAGGCCGCGCGCGCGCAGATAGGCCAGTGCGGCGTCGTTGATGACGTAATCCGCGTGGCCGGCGCGCAGCAGGCCGAGGAAATTCAGCCGGCTCTTGCTGGTGGTGGTGCCGAACCAGGCGAAGTCCTGGTTGCCGATCTGGGTGCAGACGCCGTTCGCGCCGGCGTGGCGCGCCCCGGTATCGTCGACCGAGATCCAGGGCGCCGTCTCCAGCCCCGCCCGCAGCACGTCGCGGGCCTCGGCGATGAAGCCGTCCTGGCCGGCGATCAGCAGCCGCATCACCTGGCGCTGGGAGATGTCGATGCCGATTGCGCGCAACTGCGCCACCAGCCGCGCCACCGTCACCTGGCCCTGGTGGTATTGCGCCAGCACGAAGCGCCGCAGTTCCGGCCCGAAATGGCCCACCGTGCCCGCCGGCAGCAACGCGATGATGCTCTGCCCATCCGGCGTCAGCCAGCGTTCCCGCCGCAGCCGCAGCACATGCGCCCGCAGCACCAGGTCCTGCACCACGAAGTTCTGGTAGCCCTTGAAGCGCGAGCCCGCCGGTACCGTGGCCGGGATCACCCTATCCTCGTGGATGGTCCGCCGCGCCGTCTTGTTGCCACCGCCGCGGCGCGGCCCGTATGACGGGCCGGCCGGCGCCTTGTCGCTCTGCTCCATCGAGCTCGGCCGGATGTCCGGGCGGCCCATCAGACCCTTCAGTCGGGCGATCTCGGCATCCCGCGCCGCCACTTGGCGTTCAAGGTCGCGCACTCGCCCGAACAACTCCAGAAGCAGAGCCTTCAGCTCCGCAGGCGTCAAACCATCAAGCTTCTCGGGTGTCGGCACCGCGCAAGGGAATCAGAGAACCCGCGCCAGGGGAATCCCCAAAACGCAGCGCCGCCCGGGGTTTTGCCCCTGTTACGAATTCGGTGACGGCGCGATGGGCCACTCAGCGTGTGAACTGGAGGACGTTGCCCTGCGGGTCGATGTCGACCGTCGCCTGAAGCTCGAGTGCCACGGCAGGCGCATCACCTACGACGCCCGGCTGCTGGCGTATCGGGAGTTGGACGACGCTCTCGGACTTTCCGACCTGGCCGGTGCAGCCCCTTCGGAATGCCACAACGGCCGGAACACCCGGCGTCTGCTGGCCGCGTTGCTGCGGCAGTCGGTGTTCGGTCGTCTGGCCGGATATGAGGATGTGAACGACGCCGATCGCCTGGCGCATGGACGCGGCTGTCCTGCACGCGGTTCGCCGCCAACGCGATCCGGTTGCAACTGCGCGCCCTGCCCTACAATCTCGGCAACTTTCTTCGCACCCTGGCGCTGCCCGAGGCGGTCCAGCACTGGTCGCCGACCACGCTGCGCGATCGCCTGCTTAAGGTCGGGCGCCAAGATCGTCCGGCATGGCCGCTCGATCGCCTTTCAGATGGCCGAGGTCATGGCGCCGCGTGCGCTGTTCCAGCAGATCCTCGACGCCATCGCCGCGCTGTGGCCCGAGGCACCCCGCCGATGTTGAGCCGAGCCGGGTCGGGTGAGAGATTACCCGTAGGCAGCGGGCGGGAGAGGTGCGTTCGCGTGGCCGCGAGAAGGGGTGCCCAGGGCTCGAAACCGGCGTTTTGCGGAGAAAGTGGGCGGCTGGCGGCGCCGTCATGCATAATTCTCAAAGTTTTGGATTGCGCATGGTGCTGCTGTGTGCTTCGTTACGTTTCAGTTTGCTGGATTAGCCAGCCATGTGGCGAACGTCGGTTCACCACGCCAGTTTCAGAAGGACATTCCCTATGCCGGATGAGCCAGCGCGAAGCCGCGATCCGCAGCGGCGTAGCATCTTCGCCTCTGCGGCTGGCGTCCTCGGCGCCGGGCTGATACATAAAAATGAGGTAGCGCATGCGGCCTCGCCTCCAGGGCTGCCAGTTCCCGTCGTGTCGCCTGATCCGCAATCGGGACGCAAGGCGATGATCGGCAAGATCGCTATCGAGGAACACTTCGTCACCGCGGATGCCAAGGCCTACCTTCCTGCCTTGGGCGTGACGACGGAGGTGCAAAGGCACATCGATGACGGGCTGACGGACGTCGAGCGCTATCGTCTGCCGGAGATGGACAGGAATGGCGTGCAGATGCAGGTCGTCTCGCTGACGGCGGACGGGGTGCAACTCGAGCCCGACCGCAGCAAGGCTATCGATGTGGCGAAGGGTGCCAACGACGAATTGGCTGAGAAATTCCTGAAGCGCCATCCGTCTCGCTTTGCCTGTCTGGCGGCGGTGGCGCTGCAGGACCCGAAAGCCGCTGCTGATGAACTTGAGCGAGCGGTGCGCCAACTCGGATTCAAGGGCGTGCTCGCCAATGGCTTCAGCAACCTCGGCGATCTGAACACGGCCGAGTACTACGACGACCCCAAGTTCCTACCCTTCTGGGAAAGGGTCGCGGCGCTCGATGTGCCGTTCTACCTCCACCCGCGCGGTCCGCTGGATTCGCAGCGCGCAATCTATGCGGGACATCCGGAGCTACTCGGCCCCGCCTGGGCCTTCGGTGTCGAGACTGGCACGCATGCGCTGCGGCTTATCACCAGCGGACTTTTTGACCGCTTTCCCTCCTTGCGGTTGGTGATCGGCCACCTTGGCGAGGGCCTCGTTCCAATGATGTGGCGCGCCCAGAACCGGTTCGACTACGCACCGTTCGGCAAGGTGCTGAAGAAGCCGCTGGCCCAGTATCTCAAGGATCATTTCTACATCTCTACAAGTGGCAACTTCCACACGCCCACCTTGCTGAACGTCATCGCGGAAATGGGTGTGGACCGGGTGCTGTTCGCCGTGGACTACCCTTATGAGCGGTCCGACCAGGCGGCTTCGTGGTTCGACAATTGTCCGATCGGCGAGGAAGCTCGGCAAAAGATCGGCCGGCTGAATGCGATAACGCTGTTTAAGCTCCAGGGCCTGGCACCCTGAGGCAGGGCGGCGCCTTCCCGGCCGCCAAGCCTTCCAGCAACTCGGCCATCGTCGCTTTCTCTCACAAGGTTTAAGCTAGAGGCGCGCTTCAGAATGGAGGCGGAACCTCAGGTTTCGCCCGAAAAATTTGCCGACAAGGGTGCTCGCGTCAAAGACGACGTTTGGCATTGTCGGCGGCGTGTTCCGCGATTATGCGGACTTCAAGACCCACCAGGGCAGCCTATTCACTAGCGCGGCCTTCACTGGCATGCTGTAGGATGAGGCGATAGAGATAAGCATGGACCGCCGCGGCGCCTGGCGAGACAATGTCTTTCGAGCAGCTTTGCCGTTGGGTGAAGTCCAAGGAGGTCTATCCGCGGGCCTATGGCAGCGTGAGCGCGGCCCGTGCTTCGCTCGGCTGGTATCTGGCCTTCTGCAATCCTCGCCGCCTGCTTTCGGGCATGGTCGCCCGGACGGCGGGGCAGGCCTATCTCGACCTCCGTGTCGCCAAAGCAACGGCGAAGAGGTGCCTATCAACCGGCAGGGAAGCTACTTCGCAGAATCGAAACGCTGTAGCGGAGAACCGAGCCACCTCTGAGAGAATCTTGACCTGCTCTGGCCCGATCAAAGGCAATACTCAGGTGGACGCGGATAAAAAGTAGATAAAAATTGGTTCAGTTGCTTGTCTCCACTCATGACCAGGTGCCCTTAAATCATGCCAGAGCCAACAGCACAGACGATCCTGGCCACCAGCCTCGTCCCCGAACTCGTTAGTGATCTTATGGGCCCACGCGCCGGCCTAGTGGCGATTAAGATTAATGCGGTGCTCCAGGATGTGATTGGGAGCAGCGATGCTGCATTCGCCCAGCAGGCAATCCGCTCCAACCCAATCCTTGCGGCACAACTCACTCAGCGCTTGCAGGCTATCCGCGGTGCGACGCCGCCGAGTGCCGCAAACTCAGGGCCGCCAGCCATTGTCCACCCCCGCTCAGTCCCGGGAGAGATCTTCCCAACCAATCGGCTGATCGACGTAGCGCCGCTTATCATGTCTGTCCTGATAATCTCTGGCTGTATCGGTTTTTTCGGCTGGATCCTGCTCGTTTCGCAAGGAGAGAGAGATCACACAACCTCTAATCTACTGCATTTAATACTTGGATCGCTGGTGGCGATATTGACTACAACCGTGAACTACTGGTTTGCATCGCGGTCCAGCCCTTCGGCTGCGGAACGGCTCTCGGCCTCTCAACAGACGCAACAGGCCGAAGTGGTGAAGGGGTTGACACAGAGTGTTCGCGACAACGCCCAGCAGAATATCGAACTCGTGCGTTCGATCGCGGCATCAGTGGCCAAGCCGATTGCAGCGTACCCTGCGCCGGCCATCGCCGGCACCGCCAAACCCATCGATGTTTCTGCGGCCGCTGCCCAGTCTAAGGCAGCCGACTTCAACACCAGCATGGCCGTCGTCCTGCGTGAGGAAGGCGGCTTCGTCGACAACCCGGAGGATCCCGGTGGCGCTACGAATATGGGAATTACGCTCCGCACCCTGACGGCCTGGCGCCACCGACCTACTTCTATCGAGGATGTAAGGAGCCTGACTGTAGCGGAGGCGGAGCGGATTTACCGCGCGCATTACTGGAATGCGATGGATTGCGACGCCCTACCAGCTGGCGTCGACCTTATGGTCTTTGATTTTGGCGTCAGCGCTGGCCCGGAAGAAGCGATACGAGCGCTTCAGCGGGCTGTCGGCACGACCGAGAATGGGATGATGGGGCCTATAACTCTGGCCGCAGTTGCTCGGCGGAACCCAGCTGATCTGACGGATCGGTTGGCCGAGGAGCGGCGACAATTCTACCGCGGCTTAAGCACCTTCGGCACCTTTGGCGAGGGCTGGAGCCGTCGGGTGGAAGAGGTAAAGGCGGCATCCCTCCGGATGATCAGCTGAGCAGGTGGATCTTCCATGTGTGCAGCGGAGAGAAAATCGGCTATCGGGAAAGCACGATGCTGATGCGGGCGAAGTAAAATCTGTGCAGTAGCAGGCTATACAATTGAATGCCCGCTTAACAATATTCTAAGATTTATGGACTTAATTTGTCACGCTGTAGCCGCCGCTGCAAAACTGACCCATCCGCCGGTTGAAACCTGACCCATGCCAGAGAAGCCCCTGTCGTTGTGACGGGGCCTGGGATGGTTGGGGGAGAGACGGCATTGGAGATCAGGGTATTGGCCAAACACGGCCGG
>CAITYE010000204.1 GCA_903896535.1 uncultured Paracraurococcus sp. | reverse complement strand
GCGTTGAGCGTCAGGTAGACGATCTTGCGCGGATACGGCGTGATGTTCGGGGCGGAGCCGTGCACCAGGTTGCCGTGGAACATCAGCAGGCCGCCGGGCTTGCCGGTGGGGGCCACGATGCCGCCTTCGTCCACCAGTTTCGTGACGACCTCGTCGTCGAGCGTCCAGAGCGGGTAGGAGGTGGTGCTGAGGTCGTGGCCGGCGGCCAGGTTGCCGTGGTGCTGGCTGCGCGGGATCAGCATCAGCGGGCCGTTGATCGGCATCACCTCATCCAGGAAGACGGCGATGTTCATGGCGCGGGGTTCTGGCATGCCGTCGTCGCGCAGCCAGGTGCCGTAGTCCTGGTGCCATTGCCAGACGTCGCCGGTGAAGGCCGCTTTCGCGTTGATCTTGTACTGATGCATGTAGAGCTGTTCGCCGAACAGCTGCTCGATCGGCGCAATCATGCGGGGGTGGCGGCCCAGCAGGGCGAAGGCTTCGTTGTACAGGTGCGCGGCGAAGGCGGTGCGCGGGGCGCCGGATTTCTCGCGCCAGATTTCCGGGCGGTCGGTGTCGTAGATGCCCACCGCCTCGGCGCGCAGCACGGCGATTTCCTCGGCGGTGAAGGTGTCCGGCAGGAAGAGCCAGCCCTCTTCCGCGAATTGCCGGATCTGTTCGGCGTTCAGCTGCATCTTGCGTTGTCCCTCGCCCATGGCACTGGCTGATATATTATTCCCCGCCAGGGCCGGCGGGAAGCCCCTTCAGGTTTTCTGCACGCCCCAGAAGGTGGGGAAGCCCGCCTTCACGCCGGTGATATTGCTCCGGTACACCATGGGCTGGACGTATTGGCCCAGCGGGATGCTTGGCACATCCACCATGCATTGCGCCTGCATCTCCCGGCAGATGCGCTGCTGGCTGGCCTGATCGGGGGCGGCGAACCAGGCATCGCGCAGCGCTTCCAGGCGGGGGCTCACGCACCAGCCCGGCCAGGCGGAAGGCTGGTCGCCATTGCCGCGGATGGCGTAGTGGTTGGACGGGTCCATGTGGTCCGACCCCTCCCAGCCCGTGATGAAGCAGTGCCAGCCGCCCTGGTCGATGGGCCCCTTGTTGTTGCGCCGCTGCAGCATGGTGCCCCAGTCGGTGGCGATGTAGTCGACATTCAGCCCGGCCTTCTTCATGCCGTCCGCCGCCACCTCTCCGAAGGCCTTGAACTGGGCGTAGTCGGTGGCGATCAGCATGGCGATCTTCTCCCCGCCATAGCCGGCCTGTTGCAGCAGCGTGCGGGCGCGGGCGTAGTCGCGCGGGCCTTGCAGCGGGGCCAGCCCCTCATTGCTCGCCATCGGCGTGTTCGGGCAGAAGACGCCGTGGGGCACGTGGTACATGGCGGCGTCGTCGCCGACATAGCTTTGCATCATCCCCGCCTGGTCCAGCGCATACAGCAGGGCCTGCCGCCCCGCCGGCTTGTCGAAGGGCGGCTGCAGGTGGTTCAGCCGCATCATGTTCACGCTGTTGGTCGGGTTGGTCACCTCGATGCGGATGCGGCGGTCACGCTTCAGCAGGGGCAGCAGGTCGGGCGTCGGGTTCTCCCACCATTCCTGTTCGCCGCGTTGCAAGGCGGCGGCCTTGGTGGCGCTGTCGGTGATCGTCGTCCATTCCACGCGGTCGAGGAAGACGCGCTTCGGCCCGGCATTCCACTCCTGCGGGCCATCGGTACGGGGCACGTATTTCTCGTTCCGGACGTAGACGGCGCGGGCGCCGGCGACGCGCTCGCTCGCCACCCATTTGAAGGGGCCGGAGCCGATCATCTCCGGGATCTGCTTGAAGGGATCGGTATTGGCCAGCCGCTCCGGCATCATCGCCGGCATGGGGGAGGTGACCTTGCCCAGCGCATCCGGCAGCAGCGGGAAGGGCCGGTTCAGGCGGAAGACGATGGTGCGGTCATCGGCCGCCACCAGCTCATCCGTCGCGGCCATCAGCGCGCCGCCCAGCGCATCGCGCTTCGCCCAGCGGCGGATGGAGGCGACGCAGTCCCGGGCCGTCACCTTCTCCCCATCATGCCAGCTGAGGCCATCGCGCAGCTTCAGCGTCCAGCGCTTGCCGTCCTGGTCCACCACATGCCCCTCGACCATCTGCGGCGAGGCCTGGAAGCGGCTGTCCTGGCCATAGAGCGTGTCGAAGATCATGTGCCCATGGCCGCGCGTGACATAGGCGGTGGTGCCATGCGGATCGAGGAAGGAGAGGTCGATCTGGGGGACGAATTTCAATACCTTCGCATCCTGCGCGCCGGCCAGACGCGGGGCGGCGATAAGCCCGGCAGGCAGGGCGGCCAGGTGGCGGCGGGTCAGGCGTGCGGTCACGGCAGGCTCCTCTCGATCCAGGGGGGCGCGGCCGGCATTCCTCGATTTTTCCGGACGTTACCACGCGCGGGCGGAACGGCAACCGGCCGGAACGGCAACCGGCCGGCTGCTGCGATCTTCGCACCGAACACCGGCTTGCGGTATCCTGCCAGCGGAGGAATCGCCATGCCCCGCCTGCCCGGCCGCCGCGCCCTGCTCGTCGCCCCGCTTGCCCTGCCGCTCGCCGCCCGGGCGCAGGAGGCCTGGCCCAGCCGCCCGGTCCGCATCGTGATTTCCTGGCCGCCCGGCGGCGGCGCCGATATCCCCGTCCGCCTCGCCGCCCCGGCCATGCAGCGCGTCCTGGGCCAGCCGGTGGTGCTGGAAAACCGCGCCGGCGCGTCGGGCTCGGTCGGCGCTGGCGTTGTCGCGCAGGCGGCGCCGGATGGCTACACCGCGCTGGCCGATACCGCGGCCGGCGCCTGGAACCACCTGCTGATCCCCGGCCTGCCCTATGACTTCGCCAGCGCGTTGACGCCGGTCAGCCTGCTCGCCCGCTCACCGCTCCTGCTGGTGGTGCGCGCCGACGACCCGGCGAAGTCGCTGGCCGATCTGCTGGCGGAGATGCGCGCCAAGCCGGAACAGGTCGCCTGGGGCTCCTCGGGCACCGGGACGGCGACGCATCTGGCACCGGTGCTGATGCTCAGCCTCGCCAAGGCCAGCGGCAACCACGTCTCCTATCGCGGCGGCGCCGCCTCCATCGCCGGGCTGCTCGCCGGGGATTGCCGCTTCGTCTTCTCGACCCTGCCGCAATCGGCGCCGCTGGTGAAGGAAGGCCGGCTGCGCGGCCTTGCCGTCAGCACCGGGCAGCGAATTGCCTCATTGCCGGAGGTGCCGACCGTCGCCGAACAGGGCTTCCCGGGCTTCGACATGTATGACTGGCTCGGCCTCTATGTCCCGACGGGCACGCCGGCGCCGATCATCGCCCGCTGGCAGGAGGCCGCCGCCGCCGGCATGCGCGATGCCAATGCCATCCAGCGCATGGGCGAGCTCGGCATGCTGCCGGTCGGCGGCCCGACCGCCGAATTCCGTGCCTTCTTCGCCGCGCAACGCGAGAGCATGGGCCGGCTGATCCGCGACCAGGGGGTGAAGGCGGAGTGAGACGCCGCGCCCTCCTCGGCCTCGGCCTCGGCCTCGGCATCCCCGCCCTCGCCCAGGCGCAACCCGCGCCCTGGCCCATCCGGCCGATCCGCGTCGTCGTCGCCTGGCCGGCCGGCGGCGGCGTCGATACGCCGACGCGCCTCGTCGCCGGGCCGATGGGGCGCTTCCTCGGGCAGACGCTTGTGCTGGAGAATCGCGGCGGCGCCACCGGCACGATCGGGGAGATGGAAGCCGCCCGCGCCGCGCCGGACGGCTATACCATGCTCGCCGACGGGCTCAATATCGCCACCAATGCGTTGACCATGCGCGGCCTGCCGCTCGACCCGCTGACCGCCTTCGACCCCGTCACGGGCGTCACCCGGGCGCCGCTGCTGCTGGTAGTGCGCGCCGATCACCCGGCGCGCGACCTCGCCGGGCTGCTCGACCTCGCGCGCACCAAGCCCGGCGCGCTCAGCTATTTCTCCTCCGGCCAGGCCGGCGGGCCGCACCAATCCGGCGTTCTGCTGCTGGCCCGCGCCGGCGCGACAGCCACGCATGTCTCCTATCGCGGCGGTAGCCAATCCATCGCCGGGGTGATGGGCGGGGATACTGATTTCGGCTTTTCCACCCTGCCCCAGGCGGTGCCCCTGGTGCAGTCCGGCGCGCTGCGGGCCCTCGGCGTCTCCTCCACCGCCCGGATGCCGCTGCTGCCCGGCGTGCCCACCGTCGCCGAGCAGGGCTTCCCCGGCTTCCAGCGCTATGAGGACATGAATTTCTGGGTCCCCCGTGGCACGCCGCCCGAACGCATCGCCCGGTTGCACGCCGCGACCCTCGCCGCGCTGGCCGACCCAGAAGTGCGCGCCCGCCTCGCCGAGCTGGGCATGGAACCGATGGGCAGCCCGCCCGCGCAGCTCGGTGCCGACATCGCCACCTATCGTGCCGGCACCGCCGCCCTGATCGAGGCCGCCGGCATCAAGGTGGAGTGACGGCTCGACAGCCGCCACCACTATGCCGATAGTGGCGGCTCATCCCAGGGAGAGAACGCCATGTCCAAGGCGCCCAAATCCGACGACGTGCTGGCGCGGCTGCGCAAGATCGACACGCCGACCATCACCAATGTGGTCGCCACCTATCCGAAGAACCCGCTCTGCCTCGGGCTCTACAATCCCTGGACCGAGAATTGGTACACGGATACCTCGATCCGCTGCCTCTATCCGGATAAGGGGCCTTCCATCGGCTATGCGGTGACCTGCGTTTATGGTCTGCCCGACCCGAATTTCTCCGGCCGGCTCTCCTTCATGGACGTGATCGACGCGCTCGATGCCGCGCCCAAGCCGACCATCCTGGTAATCCAGCAGAAATGGCCGCCGGAGCTGATGGCCAAGGCCGGCTTGGCGGGCGAGGTGATGGTCACCTCCATGATGGCGGTGGGCTGCATCGGCATGCTCTCGAACGGTCCCTCCCGCGATATCGACGCGATCCGGCGCAAGGACTTCCAACTGCTGCTGGGCGGCGTCACCGCCGGGCACGGGGAGATGGCGGTGCAGGCGGTGCAGGTGCCGGTCTCGGTCGGCGGCATGGATGTGGCGCCAGGCGAGCTGATCCACATGGATGAGAACGGCGCGGTGAAATTCCCCGCCGATCGCGCGCAACAGGTGCTGACCAATGCCGAGGCGATGCTGGAGGCCGAGCAGGCGCATTTCGCCAAGCTGGCCAAGGCCCGCACCGCGGCCGAAGTGCGCGCCGCGTCGGGCGCCTACAGCGACAAGCCGAAGAAGTAGACGAGAGCCTGCATGGCCGCTGAAAACAATCGCGCGGGTCCCGATCCCGAGGTCCGTAGGACTTCGGGATCGGGACACTAGAGCGCGATGCGTTGAGGCGGAATCGCCGAAAACGCTGAATCGCGCGATCCAACAAATGCTAGAGCGGGCTGCGTGAACGCATGTGAACGCAGCATGCTCTAGAGCAATATCCGTTCGGATGGATCGCGCGGTGATCCATCCGAACAGCGGCTGCTCTACTGCCGTCCATGAACCTGGCCCAGATTTTTCTGGAAGACCCCAACGGGGTGACGATCGCGTTGAATTTTCCAGCTAAAATGGCCGGGCCGTCAGGCGCCGGGCAACGTGGTTGTGGGATATCAACGGCGCGAGACTCGGGTTGGTGCCGCGCTGTCCCAGAAACCGGGGGGGCGCCCGGCGATTGAGCGGCCGAAAACCTCATCCCCAGCCCAGCTCCCGCAGCGCGTGGCCGTCATTCCAGATCTTCGTCAGATGCGTGATCCGCCCGTCGCGGCACTGCATCACATAGACGTAGTGCGTGCGCGTGGTCCGGCCGGTCGGCGGCACCGGGCCGCCTGCCAGATGCGTGCCGGTGAAGGTCGCGCAGGCCATCACCTGGCCGCGCGCCGTATCCTCGGCGAAGGCGTGCAGGTCGCAGCGCCCATCGGTCAGCACGGCCAGCAGCGCCCGCATCCAGTCGGTGTAGTCGGCCAGGGTGCGGAGTTCGGCCAGCGCGTCGGCCTGGGCGGTGAAGCCGGCATCGGGCGCGCAATAGGCCTGGCATGCCGCCCACCCGCCGCCGCTCTCGCAGGCCTCGAAGAAG
Source organism: uncultured Paracraurococcus sp. (assembly GCA_903896535.1). GTDB lineage: Bacteria > Pseudomonadota > Alphaproteobacteria > Acetobacterales > Acetobacteraceae > CAITYE01. Next base: position 329 of record CAITYE010000204.1, on the reverse strand, counting down.
GCTTTGGCGATTGCCAGATCGGACATCGGAGGCCACTCCTTACGAACCGCCTATCAAAGCGCAACCGTACTATAATGATATTGGGAAATCCAACGTTTCGGTAACCGGAACATGTCCAGCGCGCCCGGGATCCGACTTGAATCTAGGATTTTTTTCTGCTACTCTGGAAAATTCCCTGGCGGGAGCCAGCCGATGATCCGCAGCCTTCCCCTCCAAGACCTTCGCGCCAATAGCCAGGCCCGCTTCACCCCGCCCCGCCCCTGGGCACCGCTGACCGAGGCGGAATGGGCCCTGGTTGCCACGCAGCTCGACATCGTCCGGATGGCTGG
>CAITYE010000203.1 GCA_903896535.1 uncultured Paracraurococcus sp. | reverse complement strand
GGCGCCTGCGCCTGCTGCGGCTTGCCGCCGCCGCCAGCGCGAGTCGGGCCGGCATTCTGCTGCGGGCGCGGCCCGCGCGGCTGCTGCCCCCGCCCACCGCGTGGCGCCAGCGCCACGGCCTTCATCGGCTTTGACTGGTCCTCGCGCCGATCCTGCCGCGGGATGTCCTGGCGGGTGAGCTTTTCCACGGCCTTCAGGCTGTCCAGATCCTCCGGCCCGATCAGCGCCACCGCCTCACCGGAAGCGCCGGCCCGCGCGGTGCGGCCGATGCGGTGCACGTAGGTCTCCGGCACGTCGGGCATGTCGTACTGCACCACATGCGTCACATCATCGATGTCGATGCCGCGGGCGGCGATGTCGGTCGCCACCAGGATCGGCGCGGTGCCATCCTTGAAGGCGGCCAATGAGCGCTCGCGCTGGTTCTGGCTTTTATTGCCGTGGATGGCCGAGGCGGCCAGCCCGTCCTGTTCCAACTGCTTCACGATGCGGTCGGCGCCGTGCTTGGTGCGGCTGAAGACCAGCGCCCGGCCCACGCCGGGGGCGCGCAGCACTTCGGCCAGCAAAGCGCGCTTGCCGTTCTGTTCGACCAGCAAGGCGCGTTGGGCGACGCGTTCAGCCGTGCTGGCGACCGGGGCGACGGCGACGCGGTCGGGGTCGGTCAGGATCTCCCGCGCCAGGGTGCCGATCTCGGTCGGCATGGTGGCGGAGAAGAACAGTGTCTGGCGCGTGGGCGCGTTCGGCAGCAGCCGCACCAGGCGGCGGATGGCCGGCAGGAAGCCCTTGTCGAGCATCTGGTCGGCTTCATCGAGCACCAGGATATTGGCCTTGTCGAGCCGCGCGCTGCGCTCCCCGATCAGGTCTTCCAGCCGGCCGGGCGTGGCGACGAGGATATCGATCCCGCCAGCCAGCGCATGGCGCTGCGGGCCATAGCCGACGCCGCCGAAGATGACGGCGACGGAAAGGCCGAGATGCTTGCCATAGGTGCGGAAGCTTTCAGCAATCTGGGCCGCGAGTTCGCGCGTCGGCGCCAGCACCAAAGCGCGGCAGCCACCGCGCGGCGGCCGGCCGCCTTCGGCCGAGAGCCGGTCGAGGATCGGCAGGGCGAAGGCGGCGGTCTTGCCGGTGCCGGTCTGGGCGATGCCCAGCAGGTCGCGGCCGGTGCGGACCAGGGGAATGGCCTGCGCCTGGATGGGCGTGGGCGTGGTGTAGCCGGACTCGGCCAGCGCGCGCAGCAGCGGCGCGGCGAGGCCGAGCTCTTCGAAATTGGTCATTGGGTACAGGAATCCGTATCGGCGCAGCCCAGGGCCGCGCGGTGAGATGGGGATAGACCCCGCGTGGCTGGGTCGGTCCGGGCTTGAAAGCCGGGGGCCCGTGGCGATCCGGCGCGCCCGCCGCGGCGCCGTGGCGCGATGGCGGGGCCGGGCACGCGGCCACGGGTCAGCGTCGCCGATATGGGCCCGTGCGGCCGCCGGGGCAAGGGATTTCGCGTCATGCCGGCTCCAGCACCCGTTGGATGCGCCGGCGGGCCAGCAGCCGGCCGAGCGCGCTGAGCGAGCGCGCCATGTCCCGCCGGCGGTCGGCGGACCAATGGTCCGTCAGCGCGGAATCCGCCCTTTGCACTAGGCTTTCGTAGGTTTCGGACAGATCCCGATCGGGCAGGCACCAGGGCGGGGACGGCAAGGCGGAATAGAGCCGGAGCTGCTTGGCCAGCAGCGCCGCGGCCAGCCCGATGATGCGGTAGGCGCGGCGAAACGCGCAGCAGATGAAATAGCGCAGCCGCTGCAG
>CAITYE010000202.1 GCA_903896535.1 uncultured Paracraurococcus sp. | reverse complement strand
CGCTAGAGCATGCTGCGTTCACATACGTTCACGCAGCCCGCTCTAGCATGTGTTGGATCGCGCGATTCAGCGCCTTCGGCGATTCCGCCTCAACGCATCCGGCTCTAGCCTACCGCGCCGCCTCCGCCTGCGGGCGGAACATGTCGCCGCGGCGCATATTGGACTGGCTGCGCGCGTATTGCGGCGGGTGCGGCGCGGCCGCGCCCAACGCTTCCGCCGCATGCCAGGGCCAGCGGGGATTCCAGGTCATCCCCCGGCCCAGTGCGATCAGGGAGGCTTCCTCCTTCTGCAGCACCTGCTCGGCCAGGTCGGGGTCGTCCAGCAGGCCCACGGCCATGGCCGGCAGCCCGGCTTCCTCCTGCACCGCCGCCGCGAAGGGCACCTGATACCCGGGCTTCACCTCGATCTTCTGCTCCGGTCGCAGCCCGCCGGAGGACGCCGTGACGAAGTCGCACCCCGCCAGCTTCAGGGCGCGGGAGAAGGCGACGGAGGAGGTCGTGTCCCAGCCGCCCGGCAGCCAATCGGTGGCGGAAATCCGCACCCCCACCGGCCGGTCCGCCGGGAAGGCCGCGCGCACCGCGGCAAAGACCTCCAACGGAAAGCGCATACGCCCGGCAAGGTCGCCGCCATAACAATCATTGCGCGTATTGGACAGCGGCGAGAGGAAGCTGTGCAGCAGGTAGCCATGCGCGCAATGCAGTTCGATCAGATCAAAGCCGAGTTCGCCGGCACGGCGCGCGGCGGCGGCGAACTCGGCGCGCAGCGAATCGAGCCCGGCATCATCCAGCGCCGCCGGGGCGGGACGGCCGGGATAGGCATCGCCGCTCGGGGCAATGGTGGTCCAGCCGCCATCCGACGGAGCCAGCGTGCGCTGCCCATCCCAAGGCCGACCGACGGAGCCCTTGCGCCCGGCATGCGCCAGCTGGATGCCAAGCGCGGCCTGCCCATGGCTGCGGGCGAAGGCCACCACGGGACGCAACGCCGCCGCCTGGGCGTCGTTCCAGAGGCCAAGGCAGCCCAGCGTGACGCGGCCGCGCGGTTCCACCGCCGTCGCTTCCATAATGACAAGGCCGCTGCCGGAGATGACGAGGTTGCCAACATGCATCACGTGCCAGTCGGTCGCGCAGCCATCGGGCGTCGCCGAATACTGTGCCATTGGCGAGACGACGATGCGGTTCGGCAGGGTAACGCCCCGCAAGGCGAAAGGCGAAAACAACAGCGCAGCCATGGCGACCCCGAGTGAACCTCCAGCTTTCCCAAACGGGCTAGGCGTTTGGCTAGCGTCAGTGTGGCGCGATGCGATGCCGACGAAAAGCCCCTCCTGCTCGCCATTCGTATCCCGCGCGTGCAGAATGCCGCATGGATTACAAAGACTTGCTTCGCCGCCAGGCAATCCTCGGCGCCCTTGCCCTGCCGCTCGCTTCGCCAGCGCTGGCGCAAGGGCCGGCGCGGCCGATTCGCATCCTGATCCCCGCCGTGGCCGGCGGCGGCAGCGATATCTCCACCCGCATCCTGCTGCCGCGCCTTGCCGCCGAACTCGGCCAGCCGGCCATCGCCGATAACCGCCCGGGCGGGTCCGGCAACCTCGCCAATGAGCTGTTGGCCCAGGCGGCGCCAGATGGGCTGACGCTGCTGCACGGCACAATCGGCTCGCTGGTGGTCAATCCGCTGGTGCAGAAGAATCTCCCAGTGGATCCGCTGCGGGATTTCGTGCAGCTCGGGACCACCGTGCAGGTGACGAACCTGCTGGTCTCCCCCGCCGACCGGCCCTGGCGCGATGTCGCCGGGCTGATCGCCGCCGCCCGCGCGCGGCCGGGGGAGCTGAGCTACGGCTCCTCCGGCGTCGGCTCGGCCGGGCATCTGGCGGGCGCGCTGTTCGACCAGGCGGCGGGGATCGAGACGCTGCACGTACCCTATCGCGGCGGCGGGCAGCTGATCACCGACATCATCTCCGGCAAGCTCGACTTCTCCTTCGCCACGGCGGCGACCACGCTGGAACATGTGCAAACCGGGCGGCTGCGGGCGCTGGCGGTGCCCTCCCCGCAGCGCAGCCCGCTGGCGCCAGGCGTGCCGACGATCGGGGAGACGGGTCTGCCCGGCTATGCGGTGCTGAACTGGTACGCGATGGCCGCACCCCGCGGCTTCCCCCCCGATCAGGTGCAGCGGGTGAACGCGGCGCTGCGCGCGGCGCTGGCCGACAGGGAAGCCGTGGCCAAGCTGGCGCAGCAGGCGATCGAGCCGCTGCCCTCCTCACCCGAGGAGGGCGCCGCGTTCATGGCGGCGGAGCGGGCGAAGTGGGCCGCGCTGGTGGCAGCGGCGAAGATCAGTTTGGATTAGAGCATGCTGCGTTCACATGCGTTCACGCAGCCCGCTCTAGCATGTGTTGGATCGCGCGATTCAGCGCCTTCGGCGATTCCGCCTCAACGCATCGCGCTCTAGGCTTTGTGTGCCCTCAGGCGCCGGGCGCCCTGCTCCGCAGGGCTGGGCTGCGCGCCACTGGGCGCGGGCGCCATTCGGCGCCTCGGCGCTGCGCGCCGTTGGTTTGTTCTGTGCCGGAACGCGACGCGATCACGCCCCCGCGCGCATGCGCCCCGGATTCAGCAGGCCGCGCGGGTCCATCACCGCCTTCACCCGCGCGCCTATCGCGGCCAGCGCCGCGGGTTCTTCCGGCAGCACGGCGACGGCGGCGCGCAGCGGCTGCGGCGCGCGCATCAGGGTGAAGGCGCCGCCGGCCTGGAGCGCCGCCGCGATCACGGCGGCATGCGTCGCCTCGGTCGCCGGCCCGGCCAGCCAGACGAGGCCGCCGCCCCAATCCAGCAGCGCCTTCGGCATCCCCGCCGCAGCCACCACCCCCGGCCCCCGGCTCGGCGCGACGGAGACGCGCCAAACCGCGTGCTCCGGCGCCGCGCCCAGCGGTGCCAGCTCGGCAATATCTTGCCACAGCGCCTCGCTGGCCGGCTGATCCAGCCGCAGCGCCTCCCCCAGCGGGGCCAGCTCCGCGGCCAGCTTGCCGCAGCGGTAGTCGACGGAAGCCGGGAAATCCTCGATCCGCAGCGCCGCGACCGGCCCCTCCCCAGCCGCCAGCCCCCTGGGCAGCAGCGCGGCGCCAGAGACGCCATAGGGGCTGCCCAGCCCGGCCGAGAGCACGGCGACGCCCGCCTCCAGCGTCGCCACCCGTAGCGCCAACGTCGCGCTCGCCGGCGGCCGTGGCAGCACCTTCAACGTCACCTCCGTGATGACGCCGAGCGTGCCATGCGCCCCCGTCAGCAGCTTGCAGAGATCGAGCCCGGTGACGTTCTTCAGCACGCGCCCGCCACTGCGGAACACCTCCCCGGCGCCGTTCACGGCGCGGATGCCCATGACATGATCGCGCATGGCGCCGGCGGAGATGCGGCGCGGGCCGGAGAGGTTGGCGCCGACCAGGCCGCCCAGCGTCGGCGGCAGCGTCGCGCCATAGAGCGCGCCGAGGCTGGGCGATTCGGCGACCAGCATCTGCCCGCGTTCGGCGAGTGCGGCGGTGATCTCCGGCAGCGGCGTGCCGGCACGCGCCGAGAGGATCAGCTCCTCCGGCCGATAGAGCGTGATGCCCGAAAGG
>CAITYE010000201.1 GCA_903896535.1 uncultured Paracraurococcus sp. | reverse complement strand
TGATAGAGGCAGCCGAACCAGTCGCGCAGCCCGGCGAAGGGATGCCGCTTGCCCACCTCATACAGCTGGGTCTGGATCGCCTCGGCGTCGCTATCCTCGGGCAGGCTGCGCAGCACGTGCAGCAGATCCTCCAGCGCCGCGCGCTCCGTCGCACTCGGCGCCCGGTGGCGCTTATTCGGCGCGACGAAGTCCCGGTAATAGGCCACCGCATAGCCGGCCAGCCGCGCCAGCATCGGGTGGCTTTCCGGCGTGACGCCGGGCGCGTAGCGGCGGATGAAGCCCCAGAGCATCTCCGGATCATCGGCATTCACCACGCTGGCCAGGTTCAGCAGCATGCCGAAGCCGATCGGGCTGCCGGGGTCGTTGCTGCCGCCCTGGTGGATATGGAAGGCGGGATTGGCCGGCTCGGCCACCACCTTCAGCTTCTCCTGCCCCGCCAGATAGTCATCGACGGCGCGCGGGATCACATCGAAGAACAGCCGCTTCGCCCGCTGCGGCGATTGGTACATGAACCAGTTCAGGCTCTCCGGCGGGGCGTAGCGCAGCCATTCGTCGATGGTCAGCCCATTGCCCTTGGACTTGCTGATCTTCTGCCCCTGTTCATCCAGGAACAGCTCATAGGTAAAGCCGATCGGCGGTGCGCCGCCGAGGACGCGGCAAATGGCGCCCGACAGCTTCACGGAATCGATCAGGTCCTTGCCGGACATCTCGTAATCCACGCCCAGCGCATACCAGCGCAGCGCCCAATCCGCCTTCCATTGCGCCTTGCAACGCCCGCCCGTGATCCGCGTGCCGTGCTGCTTGCCGCTTGCGGGGTCCCGCCAGACCAGCAGGTCGTCCGCCGGGCGCACCTCCTCCATCGGCACCTGCATCACCACGCCGGTCTCCGGATGGATCGGCAGGAAGGGCGAATAGGTCGCCCGCCGCTCCGGCCCCAGCGTCGGCAGGATCACCCGCCGCACCTCCTCATGCCGCTCCGCCATCCGCAGCAGCGCCGCATCGAACCGCCCGCCCTTGTAGTAATCGGTGGAGGAGGCGAAATCATACGCGAACCCGAAGGCATCCAGGAAGGCGCGCAGCCGGGCATTGTTATGCGCCCCGAAGGAGGAATGCGTGCCGAAAGGGTCGGGGATTTCGGTCAGCGGCTTGCCCAGATGCGCCGCCAGCATGGCCGCGTTCGGCACATTGTCCGGCACCTTCCGCAGCCCATCCATATCGTCCGAGAAGGCGATCAGCCGCGACGGCAGGCCGGTCAGCCGCTCATACGCCCGGCGCACCCAGGTGGTGCGCGCCACTTCCCCAAAGGTGCCGATATGCGGCAGGCCGGAGGGGCCGTACCCCGTCTCGAACACCGCAACCTTATCGGCGGCCGGTTTGGCGGCCAGACGGTCGGCGACCTTGGCCGCTTCTTCGAACGGCCAGGCTTTGACGCTGCGGAGCGTGGGATCAGCTTCCATGACCAAGGCAGATGGCAGCCAGGACGGCCAGGGTCAACGCGCGCCAGGGTCAACGCGCGATAGTCAACGCGCGATGGTCAACGCCCGATGCCCCGCGCGATGCCCCTGGCTTCACCGGAGGCGGCGCGATAAACCGCCCGCTGCGGCCCCGAGTTCGGCCCAGGAAAGGATGCAGGCCATGCGTGTGGGCGTGATCGGAGCCACAGGGGCAGTGGGCAAGGAACTGGTGGAGGTGCTGGGCAAGCGCCGCTTCCCGGTGACCGAGCTCAAGCTCTTCGCCTCCGCCCGCAGCGCCGGCACCCGCCAGACAACCCCCTTCGGCGCGGTGACGATCGAGGAATACAGCGACGCCGCGGCGGCAAAACTGGACCTCGCCCTCCTCGCCGTGTCCGGCG
>CAITYE010000200.1 GCA_903896535.1 uncultured Paracraurococcus sp. | reverse complement strand
CGGACGCTGTTCGACGCCGCGACGGTGGGCGCAACCGACCTCGCCGTCGATGCTGCGGCCCGGGCTCTGCTCTCAAACCCGATCCTGCAACACGTGGCTGGCGAGGCCGCAGGCGGGGCGGTGGCGGCGCGGCGTATGCTGCGGCTGGCCGCCATCACCGCCGAAGGCTGCCGGATTGCGCCGCCGCCGCGCTGAGGATTGCGCCAGGGCCCGGCGCGCCGGGGCTGGAGTCCTGCAGTCTTTCATACCAGCAGTCGAATCCTCTGGCCGCTGGTATTGGCTTTTGCTGGCTCTCAATCGCCGGGCGGAAACCGCTGGTTCCTCAGGCGCGCGGCGTTGGCCGCGGCGCCGGTTCGGGCGCTCGGCACGAGTCAAAGCCTCATGCTGTCGGCATCAGCCCTCCAGACGGACATTGGCGATGCGCGCCACCTCTCGCCATTGCGCGATCTCGCGGCGGACGAATTCGGCGAAAGCCTCCGGCGTGCCTGGCGCGGCGGTGCCGCCCAGGTCCAGGAAGCGCTGCTGCATCGCCGGCTCGCGCAGCACCGCGTTGAGGTCGCCGTTGATCTTCGCGACCAACTCCGCCGGCAGCCCGGCCGGGCCGACCAGCCCGGTCCAACCATAGGCGCCATAGCCGGGGGCGACGGTCTCCGCGATGGTCGGCACCGCTGGCAGCTGCGGGGCGCGTGTCGGCGTGGTCACCGCGATGGGTATGACCTTGCCTGCCTGGATCTGCGGCAGGGCGGAAGTCACGCTGTCGAACATTAGCGGCACCACCCCGGCCAGCAGGTCGGCCATGGCCGGGCCGCTGCCGCGGTAATGCACCATGTTGAACTTGGTGCCGGTCATGTGGGCAAACAGCTCGGCCGACATGTGCTGGCTGCTGGCCGGCCCGGCGGTGGCCAGATCCACCCCGCCAGGGCGGGCCTTCGCTGCCGCTACCACCGCCTGCGCGTCGCGGCCGGGGAAGCTGGGATGGGCCACGATCAGCAGCGGCAGGATGGCGACATTGCCGATGAAGGCGAAGTCGCGCTCCGCATCGTAGGGGATGCGCGGCAGGACGGAGGGATTGACGCCAAGCGTGCCGGAGGTGCCTGCGGTGAGCGTATAGCCATCGGGCGCCGCCCGGGCGCCGGCTTCAAGCGCCGGTGCCCCGGCGCCCCCGCCGCGATTTTCCACGATCACCCGCTGCGGCCAGCGCTGGGAGAGCTGTTCGGCGTAAAGCCGGGTCAGCGTGTCGGCCGCTTGTCCAGGGGGGAAGGGAACGATGATCTTCACCGGTCGATCCGGCCAGGCGGCCTGGGCGCGCGCTGGGGCGGGCCGGAGCAGGGCGGGCAGGGCGAACAGCGGCAAGGCGGTGCGGCGGGTCACGGACATGGCGGAAGACCTCCCCGGGGGTGGGCAAGTTTTATAGCGCGCGCCGCGGTGGGGCACAGGGCGTGGGCGCCGCGCGCCGTTGGATCAGTCGATGCGCAGTGCCTCGCCGCCCTTGGCACCCAGGCTCATGACCAGCCCGATGCGGTTACCGAAGGCTCCCAGGCGCTTGTCGGCACGCATTGGCAGGGGGATGCCGCGGCCCTTGCAATAGGTGATCAGCGCGGTGAGCAGCGCCTCCCCCTCGACGGCGAAGGGGACGGGGACGCCGGCATCGCCATCTGCTGCCACCTGGAAGGTGAAGCGCCCGCTGCTGTTCGGCTTCGGCTCCTCGAAAGCGGTCGCCACCACCACCCCACGCGGCAGGTGTTGATGGCTGCGGCGCAGATGATCGACAGCCGCCTCCAGCGCCTCCGCATGGGTGAACAGGACGTGACGAATCTCGGCCGGCACTGGATTAGCCCGGCACGGCAGCGCAACGGCGTGGCTGGTGGAGGCGGGGGGTGGAGGCGGACATGGGCGGCGGTATTTTCCCGATGGCGCGGGCAGCCTCTCACGCAAGGCTTAATGCATCGATAGCCTCGTAAGCCGCCAATCCCTGATCCAGCGGATCAGGGGCTGCTCTGGAAACACTATTTTCTAGAGCAAGAGATTTTTCTAGAGCCAGGGATTCGGCTAGATGGTTCGGTCTGAACGGGTATTGCCCTAAGCCCCGCCGCCATGCCGGGTGAGGCGCATCTGGACAGCGAGGCGCATGACGGCGCAGCTCGCGAGCCGCGCCGCCGCGCCTTCGGCCCGGCTGGTCAGCGCGATCGGCACGCGGGCGCCGACGACGACGCCGGCGCTTGCCGCGCCGGCGAGATATTGCAGCTGCTTGGCCACCATGTTGCCGCTTGCCAGATCGGGCACCAGCAGGATATCCGGGTCGCCGGCAACCAGGCTGGTCAGGTGTTTGGCCGCCGCCGCCTGGGCGCTGATCGCCGTATCGAAGGCGAGTGGCCCATCGACGATGCCGCCCTCGATCTGCCCGCGCTCTGCCATCTTGGAGAGCGCTGCGGCATCGACCGTTGCTGGCTGCTTCGCCGTCACCGTCTCCACCGCGCAGAGCACTGCAAGCTTTGGGCGGGCGATGCCCAGGGCAATGCCAAGATCGATGGCGTTGCGCGCGATATCCGCCTTGGTGTCGAGATCAGGGGCGAGGTTGATCGCCGCATCGGTGATCATCAACGGCTTGTGGTAACGCGGGACGTCGATCAGGAAGCAATGGCTGATCCGGCGCTCGGTGCGCAGCCCGGTGTCATGCGCCACCACCGCGGCCATCAGCTCATCCGTATGCAGCGCGCCCTTGAGCAGCGCGCCGGCGCGGCCTTCGCGCACCAGGGCGACGGCCTGTTCGGCCGCCGCATGGCTGTGCGGGGTATCGATCATCGGCCAGGGCGAGAGGTCGCGGCCGCAGGCGGCGCCGGCGGCACGGATGCGTGCCGCCGGGCCGACGAAGAGCGGGGTGATCAGCCCCGCCGCCGCCGCGTCTAACGCGCCCTCGATGCTTGCGGCATCGACGGGATGCACGACCGCACACGGCAGAGCCGGGCCAGCGGCGCGGGCCCGTGCAAGGAAGGCGGCGAGCTTGCCACCGGCGGTGGGTAAGGGGTCCATCATGCTGGCGGCTGTACCACGCGCCCGGGTGGGGCGGGGATGCCGAAGCGGTTATCTGGCCTGCCAGGTGCCAAGGCGGTCCAGCGTGCCGGCGCGATTGGCCAGCCACCAACCATGCTGCCGCGGCCAATCCGCCCATTGCGTGGCCCCGGTCAGCATCGCTTGGGCGCGTTGTGGCCAGTTCGGATCTTCCAGGCATTGCCGGCCGACTGCGATCAGATCGGCGCTGCCCTCATCCAGCACCAACTGGGCATGGCGTGGATCGACGATCAGCCCAACCGCCATCGTGGGGATGCCGGCCTCGGCGCGGATCGCCTTCGCATAGGGCACCTGGAAGCCATAGTCGCGGCGCGGCCCGCGCGCCGCCGTGGCGCTGCCGGCGATGCCGCCGGAGGAGCAATCGACCACGTCGATGCCGATCGTCTTGAGCTCGCGGGCAAAACCGATCTGGTCTTCGAGCGTCAGCCCGCCCTCGGCGCCATCAACGGCCGAGATGCGGACAAAGACCGGCTTGTCGGCGGGGAAGGCGGCGCGGACCGCACGGGCCACGGCCAGGGGGAAGCGCTGGCGGCCGGCGGCGTCGCCGCCGAAGGCGTCGTTGCGGCGGTTGCTGAGGGGCGAGAGGAAGCTCGCCAGCAGATAGCCATGCGCCATGTGCAGCTCAACCACCGCGAAGCCGGCACCGGCGGCGCGGCGGGCGCCCTCGGCGAAGGCGTCGATGAGGCGTTCGATCCCGGCTTCATCCAGGGCGGCTGGGGTCATGTACCCGTCATCGACCGGGATGGCGGAGGGGGCGAGGATGGTCCAGGGCAGGTCCCCCCTGGCGCGGTCCTCGGCGTTCAACGGGCCGTTGCCGTACCACGGGCGCTGCATGCTGGCCTTGCGTCCGGCATGGCCTAGCTGGATGCCGGGGACGCAGCCCTGGCTGGCCATGAAAGCGGCAATCGGGGCGAGGGCAGCGGCGTGCCCCGCGCTCCAGATCCCGAGATCGCCATGGGTGATCCGGCCCTCGGGGGAGACCGCGGTCGCCTCCAGGATCACGAGCCCAGCGCCGCCCACCGCGAAGCGGCCGTACTGCACCATGTGCCAGGGCTGGGCGAGGCCATCGGTCGCCGAATACTGGCACATCGGCGGCACCACGATCCGGTTGCGCAGGGTAACGCCGCGTAGGGTGAATGGCGCGAGCAGGCTGGTCATGGCGGATCCTCTCCGGTCGGGCGGAGGGTGGCGCAGCGGCGCGGCGGTGGGAAGCGGGCTTAACCGTGGCTTTACCAATGCGCCGCCAGCCTGGCGGTATGCGTATGATTCCGCTGCTTCTCGGGCTGCTGCTCGCCGGCTGCGGCGGGGCGCAGGAACTGGTCTGCCGGCTCGAGGGCGATGCCGGCTGGCGGCTGGCCCAGCCAGTTTTTCAGGCCACGCAATGCATCGGCTTTCCCTGCACTCCGCCGATGCGAGCCGGCGCGCCGGTCTGGACCCCGGCGAGCGAGCAGGCCTACCAGGGCTGCAATCGCGCACTTGGTCTGGCGGGGGCGGGCGGGACGCGGCGACTGCTACTTTAGGGCAGAATGCGTTCTTATTTGCTCCCGCATCCCGCTTTAGGCTGGGGGGCGGCTGCGCTGCCGGATCATGGCTCGCTTATCGCCGCTGCGCTGGGTGGGGCTTCGCCCGCCGCCCAGTGCAATTGGCGATAGTCGAAGCCCTGGACCAGCGTCGGCTTGATGACGGCAAAATAGGGCGAGACGTCGAAATCCCGCGGCGTATAAAGCGAATGGTGGCGCACACGCAGCACCTCCCGCGCCTCCGCCGTGCCGGCGCCGCCGAGATACTCGATACTGGGCAGGATCGGGTAGCCGATACGATTGAAGCCTTCGGCGATCAGGCTGGCGCAGATCGCGCGCGTTGGCTCGCCGGAGCCGAGCGCGATCATTTGTCGCCGAAAACGCTCCGGCACCGGCGGCGTCGGCAGCAGCCAGCGGGCGAGGTCGATGACGTTGCGGAGGTCGTAGGCGCCGCCGATCCGACTGATGGCGAAGCCTGTCAGGTCGGCCAACGCCGTATCGGTCAGCCCGACGGGGCGGCAGATACGCAAATGAAAGCCGGCGTATTTCCGCAAGGGGGAGCGGATGATACCGGTGCCGACCTCGGCCTCCACCAGGTCCAACTCGCCGTTATCGGCGCGGCTGACGCAGAGCGCGGCATGCGACCAGGTGGACTGCGTCAAGTATTTGATGGCAGCGGCAATGCGGGCCTGGCCGCCATCGACCAGCAGCACATCGCCCGGCCGCAGTTCCTTCGCATAAGGCGCGAGCGCCGCGGCGCTGCGTGGCGGCAGGCTGGTGGGAATGGTGATGTGCCGGGCCAGCCGGGCCCCGAGCGAATCGAGCAGATCATCCGTCCAGCCCATGCGCGCCGCCCGTTCTCATCCCTTCAGCCGCCCAGTCGCGGTTGCGCCCCTGCTGGGCCGAAACCGGGTCGCCAGCTCGACGCTTCCGTCGATGCGGCGAAGACGCTCGTGTCGCTTGGCCAGCCGACCCGTTCCGTTGATGGCGAGCCCAGGAACGGCGCGGGAGACCGACAAGGCAAGACATTAGAGCAATCCCCGCTCCGACGGAATCGCCCAGGCGGGCCTTCTGATCCGGACGATGCGGTATCGAGAGCCGCCGCGCTGCGCCTGGAGCAATACACGTTCCGGTGGGATCACCTGAACGGGTATTGCTCTAGAAAACATAATAGCTAGAGGTGGTTATCTGCGTTGAGATGGAACACAAGGTGATCCGTCTCAACCCAGCCTGCTCTAGAGCATGCTGCGTTCACATACGTTCACGCAGCCCGCTCTAGCATGTGTTGGATCGCGCGATTCAGCGCCTTCGGCGATGGCGCCGCAACGCATCGCGCTCTAGGCGCGCCGGATGCCGTAGAACAGCGCCACGCCCTTTTGCATGTCCTGCAGATCGGCGCGCAGCGCGGTCGGCGAGAAGAATTGGCCGAGCGGCACATAGGGCACCTGCTCAAACGCCACCTTCTGCATCTCCCGCCCGATCCGCGCCTGTGTGGCCTCATCTGGCGCCGCGAACCAGGCGGTGCGCAACGTCTCCAGTTCGGGGATCGTCGGCCAGCCGAAGATCGCGGCGCGGCCATGGCCCCGGATCAGGTTGTTGGCGGCCGGATTCACCTGGGCCGACCCGGCGGTGTAGCTCACCATCATGTTCCACCCGCCCTGGGCCGGCGGGTCCTGCTTCAGGATGCGTTGGGTGACAGTGCCCCAATCGGTCGAGACGTAATCGAGATTGACGCCCACCTTGCGCAGCATGTCGCCGCAGACCTCGGCCATGGCATTGATCACCGGGAAATCCGTCGCGGCCAGCAGGTTCACCCGCTCCCCCTGATAGCCGGCGGCGGCCAGCGCTTGCCGCGTCGCGTCCGACGATAGCGGCGGCGTGAAGCTGTCCAGCCCGACATCGCTCGCCATGACCGAGCCGGGGGCGAAGAAGCCATAGGGCGTGCGGCGGTAGGCGGGGTCGTCGCCGACGGTCGCGATCATCGCATCCTGCTGGTTGGTGCCGCGCAGGATGGCGCGGCGGATCGCCGGATTTTCGAAGGGCGGGTGCAGGCAGTTGAAGCGCAGGAACCCGATCGAGCCGTTCGGGTCGAGGATGTCGATCTTGACGCCGCGGGCGCGCTTCAAGGGGGTGGCCAGATCGACCGGCGGCTGTTCCCACCAGTCGATCTCGCCCCGCTGCAGGGCGGCGGATGCGGTGGCGCCATCGGGGATGGTCAGCCATTCCACCCGGTCGAAATGCACCGTCTTGCCGCCCGCCAGATAGCTCGGCGGCTCCGCTCGCGGCACATAATCGGGGTTGCGGGCATAGACGTTGCGGCTGCCTGGCACCCGCTCGGCGGCCAAATAGCGGAAGGGGCCGCTGCCGATCATCTCCGGCACCGCCTGCGAGGAGGGCAGGCTGGCATGGCGTTCCGGCATCATGACGCAGAGATGCGTGCCGACCTTCGCCATGGCATCGGCCAGCAGGGGAAAGGGCGCCTTCAGGCGGAAAACGATGCGCCGGTCATCGGGCGCCGTGATCTCCTCCGTCACGCCCATCAGCGCCTGCCCGAAGGCGTCGCGGCCGGCCCAGCGCTTGATGGAGGCCACGCAATCGCGCGCCCGCACCGGCTCGCCATCGTGGAATTTCAGCCCATCGCGCAGGGTGATGGTGGCTTTGCGGCCCTCCTCCTCGACCACGGGCAGGGCGGCGGCCATCTGTGGGCGCGCCTTGAGATCGGCATCCCAGCCATACAGCGTGTCGTACACCAGCAGCGCGTGGTTGCGGCTGACGAAGGCGACCGAATGGATCGGATCGAGCAGGGCCAGATCGGCCTGCGGCACAAAGCGCAACACCCGCGACCCCGGCGCGCCTTGCGCGGCGGCGAGGCGCGGGGCGGCGAGCAGCGCGCCTCCGGCGCCGAGGAGTATCTGGCGACGATGCATGCGGGTCTCTCCTGCAAGATGGTCGCGCATGCTGATGCGGTGTGGGCGCGGTCGTCAAACCTTCCTTACAGCCCCGCCGTGCTGCGTACCGCCGGTGGGCCTGGCGGTCCGCACAGGGTGCCCCCGCTGCCACTTCGGTACAGGCAGCCGTCAGCGGGGGAAAAGCCTGTGGATAGGCCGGGGATAGCGGCGTGGAGAAAGGCCGTAAGGTTCAGCAGCAACCAGTAT
>CAITYE010000199.1 GCA_903896535.1 uncultured Paracraurococcus sp. | reverse complement strand
TGTCTCAAGCGGCGAACTGCTTTACAACAACATCCCTGCCGCCGAGGTGATGACCGATTGGGGGCTGACCCGGCTTGGCATTGATCGCGCCCCGCCAATGATCACCCGCGGGCTATTGCTCGACCTCGCCGGCCTCGACGGCGGGCCGTACCTGGAGCCCGGCCGCGTGGTCACCCCGACCGAACTGCAGCACGCCGCCGAGGCGGCCGGCCTGGCGATCGAGCCCGGCGACATCGTGCTGATCCGCACGGGCTGGGGTCGCTGGTTCGATGTCGACAATGCCCGCTACACCGCCGGCGAGCCGGGCATAGACACCCCGGCCGCGCGCTGGCTGACCGCCCAGGGCGTCGTCGCGATCGGCGCCGATACCATGGCGCTCGAGGTGCTGCCGAACCCTGACCACACCAAGGCGCTACCGGTGCATCAGCACTGCCTGGCCGAGGCCGGGGTCCACATCATCGAAAACTTGGCGCTTGAGGAATTGGCCGCAGCGCGGGTCTATCGTTTCTGCCTGGTCGTACTGCCGCCGAAGATCCGGGGGGCTACTGGCGCGCCAGTGCGCCCGGTGGCGATCGTGTGATCGGCGCTCAAGAACCCAATGAGAGACTGGCTGCCAGAATTGTCTGACGACTGCGCTTGACGGCAGCGACCTACCGCTTCGGCTGTTAACGGTCAGGGTCAGCAAGGCAGCGGAACTGCTGGGGCCCGAGGCTGGGATCGTCCTCCGCTATGCCCTGGCCCAGCCGAGGGTGCACACCGGCAACACGCCAATACGAATTGCGAAGCGGGTTATCTCCGTTCTGATGGATCGCCCCAGAATCCAACAGAGTGGAATCGAGTCTACGACGCGAGTCCTATCTTTCAGCGTCGACGCCAACGCTGGGTTGCCCGCTCTACCAGCCGCGCCGTCCCTAGTTGTAGAAGCTTCGCCGAAAGCGTCACGCCGAGAATAGCAACAGCCATTGCCGCCGCTGCGCTCGCCTGGCCGGCCTCATCCATGTGTACCACGGCGACGGAGGCCGGTTTGGTGTCTGGGCCGTAGAGGAAGATCACAGCACTCACCGTCGTCATGGTGTTGACGAAGAGGTAGACAGCGATATCGAGAATAGCGGGCAGGCACATCGGCACAGTCACCCGCCAGCAGGTGAGCCAGGCCGGAACCTTGAGCGAGGCGCTGGCGGCCTCGAATTCGGGATCGAGCTGGCGGATCGCTGTCACTGCCGTCAGATGCGCCACCGTGTAGAAATGCACCACGCTATTCAGCACCAGGATCGCCAGCGTCCCATAGAGCACGCCGAGCGGATTGGCAGGGTGATTGAAGAACAGGATGAAGGCGAGGCCAAGAACAAGGCCCGGAACCGCCAGCGGCAATGTCGCGGCGAAACGCAGGATACTGCCTAACCTGCCAGGCCGAGTCCCGCGTTCCAGCAACCAGGCGGTGCAGAAGATCAGCACCGTGCCGAGGATCGCCGCCAGCCCCGCCATGCGCACCGAGACCAGCAGGCTGTCCCATCCCGCTGCATCGAACCGCGCGAAGTCGTAATTATCAAGCGTAAGCGACAGGTTATACGGCCAGAACCGGATCACAGAGCCCCAGGCGGCCACGCCGAGGAGGCCCGCGAGCACCGACGCGACGCCGAGGCAAAAGACCAGGAGCGGCAAGTCCCGCTGCCGACGAGGGCGCGGCGCATAAGGCACGGCCCGGCCCGATAGCGTCGCCGCACGCTTACCCTGCGCCCAGCGATCGAGCAGATAGGCACCGATCGCCGGCAGTAGCAGGACGAGGCCGACCACGGCACCCATGTTGAAATCCTGCAGCCCGACGACCTGCTTATAGACATCCGTAGCGAGCACCGGGAACTGCCCGCCGATCACCTTCGGAATGCCGAAATCCGTTACCACCAGCGTGAACACCACCACTGCCGCGGAAACAAGGCCATAGCGCGCGCCCGGCAATGTCACGGTTGCGAAGATCCGCCCGCGTCCCGCGCGCAATGCCTCCGCCGCCTCGTAGAACCTGGCATCGGTCGTCGCCAGCGCCACCGCCATGATGATCGCCGCATGCGGAAAGCAGTAGAAGCATTGCGCCATGACGATGCCGATCGGTCCATAGACGCTGTGGCCCAGCAGCAGCCCCTTCAGCATGCCCTGATTGCCAAAAAGGTAAACCAGCGCCAGTGCCGGCAACAGCGAAGGCGCCAAGACAGGGATCAGCATCACCGTCCGGAACAACGCCTGCATCGGCATGCAGGAACGCGTCAGCGCATAGGCATAGAAAAAGGCGACCGGCACCACAATCGCGGTCGTCGCGGCCGCGATCCATAGGCTGTTCCCAGCGGCGGCCAACAGTGTCGGCGTGGTCACGTAGCGTCCGAAATTCTCGAGGCCCGCGAAGCCGCCATCGCGATCCTCGAAAGCGCGCACAAATAGCGTCGCCAACGGCAGGACGAGGCCGATCGCAAGCACCGAAGCCGTGATCCAGAGCCCCCCCCGCAGTAGCAGGGCGTCGCCGGCGACGCGCTGCTGCGCTGCCGCGGGCAGCGCTACCGTACCGTCCGGGCGCGTCTCAGGCATCGGCCGCGAAGACCAGAACGCGCTCGGGCGGCACCTCCGCGGCCAGCGCCGCGCCAGGCATGGCGCCCAGCGCGTGTGCCGCATCGGGCGGCAGATCGGCTTCCAGCTGCCGCTGCGGCCCCGCCGCCAGTGTCAGCCGACAGACGGGCCCAAGGAATTCCCAGTGGCGCACCGTCACCGGAAAGCTGCCCGCGCCCCCCTCGCCGGGGCGGGTGAGGCGGACATCCTCGGGCCGGATAAAGACCTCGACCCGCGTGCCTCGCGGCATGCCACGTGCCGCATCGGCGGCAATCCGCCAGCCATCTTGCCCCGCCTGTAGCAAGCCCTCCGCCGCCTCCACCCAGGCAATGAACGTCGCGCTGCGGCCGACGAAGCCGGCGACGAAGGGGTTTGCGGGGCGGCGATAGATATCCTCGGGCCGGCCGATCTGCGCGATCCGGCCATGGTTCATCACGACGACACGATCGGAGACGCCCAGGGCTTCTTCTTGATCATGGGTGACCATGATAGTCGTCACGCCGAGGCGCTGCTGCAGCGTGCGAATCTCCTGGCGCAGGTGCAGCCGCACGATGGCGTCGAGCGCGGAGAGAGGTTCATCGAGCAGCAGCAGCCCGGGCTCGTTTGCCAGCGCGCGGGCCAGGGCCACGCGCTGCTGCTGCCCGCCGGAGAGCTGCGCAGGGAACTTCCGGACGTGCTCGGTGAGCCCGACGAGCTCGACGAGCTCCGCCACCCGGCTTGCCCGTCGCGGCTTCGGCCAGGCTGGGCCGCGCAGCCCATAGGCAATATTCTCGGCCACCGTCAGGTTCGGGAACAGCGCGTAGCTCTGGAAGACGATGCCAAAATCGCGCGCCGCTGGCGCCAAGGCGGTGATGTCCCTGCCGGCCTGAAGGATGCGACCCGAGTTAGCCGGATCGAGGCCGGCGATAGCACGCAGCAGAGTCGTCTTGCCGCAGCCCGAAGGGCCGAGGAAAGAAACGAACTCCCCTGCCGCCACCGTGAGGCTCACGCCGTCCAGTGCCATGACGGTGCCGAACGCCTTTGAGACCTCCTCGACAACCAGATAGGGCGCCGCGCCCGACGCCATGGCGGGCGTCAGTTCCGCGGTGCCGACTTGCCGTCAAAGCGCGCCGCCCAGTCGCGCAGGATCTGGTCGCGCCGCGTGGCGATTGCGCGGAAATCCATGCTGACCAGCCGCTGTTCGAACTCCGCCGGGTAGCCGCGCACCGTGGGCTGCACGCCGGGCAGCGCCAGCACCGCGTACCAGCGGCCGTACATCTCCATCGCGTCACGGGTGACGGCCCAGTCCGCCAGCCGCTTCGCCGCTTCCGCGTTGCGGGTGCCGCGGTGGATTGCCGTGCCTTCCATATCGAAGCCGACCCCATCCGTCGGCACGATGATCTCGATCGGCGCGCCCTGGTTCTTCAGGGTGACCGCCCGCATGTCGAGGCTGATGCCGACGCCGTATTCGCCGCGCGCGGTGTTGTTGCAGGGGGCGCTGCCGCTATGGGTATAGACCTGCACGTTCTCGTGCAGCTTGGTCATGAAGTCCCAGGCCGGCGCCTCGCCCATGCTGCCCATCCACCCGGCGATGGTGAGGAATCCGGTGCCGCTGCTGGCCGGATTCGGCATCACGATCTGGCCCCGGAAAGCCGGGTTCAGCAGGTCGGCCCAGGTGGTCGGTCGTGGCAGGTTGCGGGCCTGAGCCACCACCGTGTTGAAGCAGATTGCCGAGACGAAGGCATCCATGCCGGTCCAGGTCATGGGTTTGCGATCAGATCGGAAATTCGGCCGCAGCGCCTCGGCGCCCAGCGGCGTGTAGGGCTCCAGCATATCGAGCCCTTCCATCTGCAGCAGCGAGAAGACCGAGACGCCCCAGATCATGTCGGCACGGGGATTCTGGCGCTCGGCGATCAGCCGGGCTGTGATGACGCCGGTGCTGTCGCGCACCCAGGCGATCTCGATGTCTCGCAGCGCCGCCTCCGCCGCCTGCTTCAGCGGCTGCAACTGCTCGTTCTCCAGCGCCGTGTAGACGGTCAGGCGCGTCCGCTGCTGCGCCTCTGCCGCAAGAGGCGCCAGGAGGAGGGAGAGACCGAAGGCAATGGTGCGGCGGAACATGGATGATCCTTCTTCAGGAAGTGACGACGTCCATCCCATGGCTAGCCGCGCTGCGGCGGCTTTTGCATGACAATACGATTGCAGCGACGGGACCGCGCCTCAAGGCCGCTGACCGCGGGCGAGGCGGGCTTCTATCTCAGCGATCACCGCGGGAAGTTCTTTGATCGAATCGACCACGACATGGGCCCCGGCGGCCATGAGCTCAGCCGTCGCGCGGGCCCGCAGCACGGCCCGCTCGGCCGCCCCCAACACCGCCAGCTCTGGCTCACTCAACCCCCCAACATTGCCTGACAGCGCGAGCCCCACGGCCCAGCAGCCGGC
>CAITYE010000198.1 GCA_903896535.1 uncultured Paracraurococcus sp. | reverse complement strand
CGTTCGGGCAGGCCGCCAGTTCCGCCATGCGCGGCTTCCAGGCGGCGAAGACCTCCGCCGTCTTTCCCGCATAGGGCCCGTAGCCAAGTGGCCCGCCGCAATGGCCCTTGATGAAGAGCGTGTCGGGGAAGGCCCGCGCCAGCGCGACCGCTTCCTGCAACTGCGGATGGAAGCACCAGAGGTCGAAGCTGTGGCCGCGTTGCGTCAGCACGCGCAGGCCGGCGCGAAAATCCTGGCGCTCAAAAAGTTGTGGATAAGGGCAGCCATTGCCGATGATCGGGTCGACGTCATAGGCGCCCGAATGCCGCACCCCCTTGAAGCGGCCGCCGCCCGCGCGCTCCAACGCCTCCAGCACCGGCTCGACGCGATCCCCCAGCGTCAGGTCGGCATAGCCGACAATGCCCTTGGCGATGCGGGCCGGCCCGTAGCCGCCGCTCTCGCTCATCGCCGCGATGCCGGCAACGAACTCGACCTCGCCGACCGGCTTCATCGCCTCTGGGCCTGCCTGGCGGTACATCGCGTGACACTGGATGAAGACCGTGGACTCGACGGTGTGGCCGGGGCTGTGCACGTCCTCCAGGAAATCATGCAGCAGGTAGGGGTGATCCGCCGTGCGATGCCAAAGGTGATGATGGGCATCGATGATGGGAATGTCGGCATCGATCACTGGCTCCGGCGGTGCCTTGGCGAGCCAAGCATGGTCAGGCGCGGTGATGCGCCCGAAGGCTGCGGGTTTGCGGGTCATGCGAGTTCCTCCTCCGTGCCGCCATCTCCGCACGAACCGCAGCCCGCGCCAAGCCGGGCGCGGTCTATCGGCACGCATCCCGCAGGTTTTTGGACCTGCTATGCCGGAGCGATCGGGAGGAGCGAGGCAGGCCCCGCGCCGCCCTGCTTACCCCGAGGGAAGCCTGCCGGCCGGTGGGTGTGATGTCGCCGCCCGCATCGACCCTCATCAACAGGGAGCCGTCAGGGCTTACCGGCAAGCGCAGCGTGCATGTCCCAAGCCTGCGGCCGAACGCGCCGCGGGCATTTCCGCCATCACGTCCTGGCATTCTTGCATACCGATCCGCCCCGCCGGTAGCCTTCCACGACAAGTCGCCCGTGGACGAGCCGTTCACCACAGAGGCACAGCCTGAGGGAGGAAGCATCGTGGCCGGTACCCGCCGTTCGCTTGTGACATTGGCTGCCGGCTCGGCCCTGGCCCTGGCCAGCAGGCCCGGCGTGGTGCGGGCGCAAAGCTACCCGTCGCGCCCCGCGCGCATCCTGGTTGGCTTTGCTGCCGGTGGGGCCACCGACATCCAGGCCCGGTTGATGGGGCAATGGCTCTCGGACCACCTCGGCCAGCAATACATCGTCGACAACCGTAGCGGTGCCAGTGGCAACATCGCCACTGAGATCGTCGCCCGGGCCGCCCCTGATGGCTACACGCTGCTCCAGGTCGTCACCCCACACGCGATCAATGCGGCGCTTTATTCGAATCTGTCCTTCGATTTCATGCGTGACATCGCCCCGGTGGTCTGCACGGCGCGGCTTGCCTATGTCGCCGTGGTCATCCCGACGTCGCCGATCACCAGCATCCCCGAGTTGATCGCCCAGGCCAAGGCGAACCCGGGTAGCATTTCCTATGGCTCGGCTGGGGCCGGTACGCCGCAGAATACATCCGTCGAGTTATTCAAGATGATGGCCGGCGTGAACCTGCTGCATGTGCCCTACCGCGGCGGAGCGCCCGCGGTGGCGGACCTGATGGCCGGGCACATCCAGCTGGTCTTCAGCCCGTTGTCCGAAGCGATCGAACAGATCAGGGCGGGCAAGCTGCGGCCGCTCGGGGTCAGCACCGCGGCGCGGCTCGATGTCTTGCCGGACGTGCCGAGGATCGCGGATTTCGTACCGGGCTACGAGGCCACGGGCTTCGCGGGCATCGGCGTGCCGCGCGACACGCCGGCCGCCATTATCGACCTGCTGAACCGCGAGCTGAACGCCGGCATCGCCGATCCTGGGGTCCGCGCCCGGATCATCGACCTCGGGGGCACGCCGGTCGGCGGGACGGCGGCAGAGTTCGGAGAGATCCTCGCAGCGGCGATCGAGAAGTGGACGCGGGTTATCAAGTTCGCGGGCATCAAGGCCGATTAGCGCAGGCTAGAATGGTGTCCCACCAAAGCTAATCGAAGGGGATTTCCCCGACGCGGGGCTGATCTGAGTCATGGGGTTTGTCGGCGAGGAGGCCAACAGACATGTCCAAGGCGCTGTCGGTGGGTCTACGGGGGAGGGTGGTGGTCGCGGCTGTCGCGGGCCAGAGACAATGCGCCGCTGCATCTCACAGCGATCCCGCAGATTCGCGGCTCGCTGTCGTTCGGTCTGATACAGGCCGGGGCTTTTGGCCCGGCGGGCGCCATGGCCCAGAACGGAGTTGGACTTGGACTCCAGGCACTCAGCTCACCAAGCTTTGATGTCGCTGCCCTCGACACGCGGGACTTCACGCCCGGTATCCTCAACCCTCTGTCGCACCAACTTTTCCGCTATTTCGCTGAGTACGGCGTTTCCGAACAAATGCTCGCATTGCTGTTGCTGGAGAGGGTCGTTGATGAGACCACCGACCAGCAAATCCCGAACGATCCGCGCTGCTGGTTCGAGCGGCCGGATTGTCCTGAGCAGATCGCCCCTGAAGCCACATTGGCGTAAGCGCCTGATGACATGACGACATCCTGGTACAATCTCGCAGTAGCCCTTGGCGTCGGGCTGCTGATTGGGCTGGAGCGGGAACGCAGCAAGGGCGAAGGGCCAAGCCGTCGCCCGGCTGGCATTCGCACATTCGCCCTGGCCAGCCTGTTGGGGGCCGTGGCTGGTCATCTGGGTGGGGTGGCGCTGCTGGCCGTTGCCCTGGCTGGCGTGATCATCCTGACGGCCTTGTCCTATTTCCGTAGCCATGAGGCCGATCACGGGCTGACGACCGAGATTGGCCTGCTGGCGGCACCGCTGCTGGGCGCCTTGGCCATGCACGACCCGCTGCTCGCCGCTGGCCTGGCAGCGGCGGTCGCGGTGGTCTTTGCTGCGAAGGCGCCGCTGCATGGCTTCGTGAAGGGGGCGCTGACGGATGCCGAGGTCAGGGATGGCCTGGTCTTTGCGATCGCTAGTCTCATCATCTGGCCGCTGCTTCCCGATCGGCCGCTTGGGCCCTTCGACTCTATCAATCCGCATAATGTCTGGTTGCTGGTCATTCTCATGCTAGCGATCGGCGCAGCGGGGCATGCCGCGACCCGTCTCCTCGGCGCCCGCTACGGCCTGCCGCTGGCGGGGTTGGCAGCCGGCTTTGTCTCCAGCACGGCGACCATCGGCTCGATGGCGGCGCGCGTGGCCAAGGATCCGGCGAGCCTGCATCCGGCCGTGGCCGGTGCGGCGTTCTCGACCTGCGCGACCTTCCTGCAGATGGCCGTCCTGCTCTTTACCACCAACCAGCCCACGCTTCTGGCGATGGCACCCATGCTCGCCGCGGGTACGATTGTCGCCGCAGCCTATGCGCTTGCCTTCGCCCTGCGTCCGTCGGCATCGCGGGAGAGCCAGGCGGCTGAGCCGGGCCGGGCGTTCAACCCGGCTGCCGCACTGGGCCTCGCGGCCATGATGGCACTGATACTGGTGGTATCGGCCGCGATGAAGGACCGGTTCGGCGAAGCGGGTGTCATCGCCGTCGCCGCCGTGGCGGGGATCGTTGATACGCACTCCGCCGGCATATCGGTAGCATCCCTGGTGGCGACTGGCGGTCTCCCGGCCGGGGCGGCTGTGGCGCCGATACTGGCTGCGATGACGACGAATGCGGCCGCCAAGATCGTCATGGCCGTCAGCCTGGGGACGCGCGGCTTCGCTCTGCGAATTGTTCCCGGTGTCGTGCTCTCCATGCTGGCCGCCTGGACGGTTGCCGCGGTTTTGCTGCAATGGGTATAGGGGGTGCGCGCGCAACCGAGATCGACGCTTTGCCAAGCCACAGCTGCGGTCGTGGCGGGCACACGTACCACGACGACGCCAGCCAGGCCGTCCTGAAGGGTGGCGCCACGGAGCGACCGGTGATCACGCGCCTTCAACAAGACGGGTTCCAGCCTAGGGCAGCCTCCGGTCTGATGGATTAAGCTGTGATCCATCAGACCGGAGATAAGCTGCTCTAGTCGCATGCCGCGCACGTCAGCTTCCCGCGCTTCTCGCGTGCAGCTTCCACCAGGTAGCCGCAGCGGAAGCAGTTCGCACCGCTATCATCGGCGGCAAACGGGTCGGCGAATGTCCGTTCTTGTCTCGGCCGTCCGCGGGCTTGCCGCGGCGCCGTGAGTTCTGGTTGTACCGGCAGCGGGGCGAGGAGGCGCGGCGTCCGCTCGACGACATGGCCAACCTGCGGTGTGGGGCTTGGTGTCGGCGATGGCTGCGTGTCGAACGGCGTTAGCGGCGGCTTTGGTTTCGCTTCGAACCCAACCGGCCACGCTTCGCCACGGACGCCGCGACTGCCTGTGCGCACTTGGTCATCGGCTGGCCCGATGCCGTGACGCGAAAGCTGGACCACCTCAATGCTGCGGCTCTGGCCGCTTTTGCGGTCGGTGGCGCGGATGAATCGCTGCTCATCCCTTGGGGCTCGTGAGTCCCTTCCACCACGTGGTGGAAAGAACTTATCAACGTCGGACATGATTATCCAATACAATAAATTAATAAACAGCCAATCTGCGGCTGTGATCCCAGCCTGCCGCCATCCGCGGATTCCAGTAAAGCATTTTTTTAGTAAAGCGCGCAGCAGCCACGGCCCACGTAGGGCCTGCCTCCCTTGGGAGGACAGCCGCTAACCGTCGGTTGGCCGGCAATGCTTCGCATAAGAGAAGATCCAGCGGAAGCATTAAGAGATTTTCCGCGGCACAGACACGGGCGGCGCGGTTCCAAAGACACATTTGTGGCATTCGGACGGGTTCATCTTGGCGTTCTCCCGCTGCGATGTCGTGGTCAAACGGATCTGCTTGTCCTACATTTTCGGGCCGGCCCGCCTGCCGCTTTCGACACCCGATATCGTGAAGGCGATCCTGGACCAGCTGAGAGGTGGCTCGGTTTCTCGCTACCGCGTTTCGGTTCCGATAACTGGATCGCCTGCCGGTTGATACGCACGTCTTGTCGGTGGTGCGGCCTCACGCTGCCAGAACTTGCGGCAGGTGGTCGAGATGGGCCTGCTCTGGCGTTCGCGCCCCCAAGCTCGAATGTGGCCGCCGGGAGTTGTAGAAATCCAGATATCGGCCCAGCGACGCACGCGCATCGCTCACGCTGTGATAGGCGCGCAGATAGACCTCCTCGTATTTTACCGTCCGCCACAGCCGCTCGACGAACACGTTGTCCCGCCAGGCATCGCGGCCATCCATGCTGATCGCAATCTTCTGCTCTGCCAGCAGGCCTGTGATCGCCACGGAGAGCAATTGGCTGCCGTGATCGGTGTTGAAAATCCCAGGCTTGCCGTGCCGGGCCAGCGCCTCCCGGACCGCATCGATGCAGGACTCCGTCTCCAGCGTGATCGACAAACACCACGACAGCACCCGCCGGCTGAACCAATCCACCACCGCCGCCAGATAGACCAAACCCCGGCCCATCGGAATGTAGGCGATGTCCATCGCCCAGACATGGTTGGGCCCATCCACCACCAGATTGCGCAGCAGATATGGGTAGATCTTGTGGCCCGGCGCGGGCTTGGACGTGCTCGGCCGGCTATACAGCCCCTCAATGCCTATCCGCCGCATCAGCGTCGCCACCGCCAGGCGGCCGATCGTCACACCCTCAAGCCGCGGCAGCGCGCAGACGCAGCGCCGGCTCAGCTGCAGCAGCTTCGCCTGCCACGTCAGCGGCAGCACATTGCCTCGGTCGATCGTCGCTTTGCGCTCAGCAAGCTGGCCTTGCTGAGCGCGATAGATAACAATTCCTTTTACAACGCAAGCTCGCTGATCTTCGCATGCAGCGATTTCAGGTCGACCAGCGGCGTGGTCTCGCTCGCCGCAACGCCAGGACCGACGACGCCCGCTGCTCCCTCCTGCAGCTGGCCTTTCCACGCTGTGATCTGGTGCCGGTGCACGTCAAACAGCTTGGCCAACTCAGCCAGCGTCTTCTCACCCTCGATTGCCGCCAGCGCCACCTTCGCCTTGCAGGCAGGACTCTGGGTGCGTCTCGTTCGCTTCGTCATGCTCGGTCCTGATCGGCGGCAACTTCGCCGCTGTCAGGCAGGAAATGGACTTATCGGGCTGTCCCGATTTCCCGAGCCAGCTCTTCCCAGCTGGGCGCGTTGCTACGGGACAACCTGACGGTAGAGGTGCCAAGTAGCGTGCCCTAAAATGGGGATCGTTACCGCCAGCCCGATGAAGGCAGGCAGCGCACCCAGGATCAGCCCGGCCGCGACCAGCGCGCCCCAGAGCAGCATCGGCCCCGGGTTGCGCAGGCAGGCGCGGATCGACGTAGCGATCGCCGTCGGCACACTAACCTGCCGTTCGAGCAGCATCGGCACCGAAACTACGCTGATCGCCAGCACCAGCACGGCCAGCACGCCCCCGACCAGGTTGCCGATCACGAGCAGGACGATGCCTTGCCGCGTGTCGAACACCTCGCGTAGCAGCGTGCCCATGCTCGCCGGCGCAAGCGGCCCAACTGTCATGCCGTAGATCGCTTGAGCCAGGAACAGCCAGGCCATGAAGATAGCCGCCAGTAGCAGGCCAAAGCCTGCGATCTGTAACAGGGCGGGGCTCTTCAGCACGTCGAAGGCGTTGAGCCAGGACACCGGCTCGCCCCGCTCACGCCGCCGGCTGATCTCATAGAGGCCAACTGCAGCGACCGGGCCGACCAGCGATAGGCCAGCGATTAGCGGGAAAAACAGCGGCAGCAGCGGCCCGCTCCAGGCCACCCGCGCCGCAATCAGCCCGACGAGCGGATAGAGCACGGCCAGGAAGACCAACTGCGTCGGGATCGCCAGGAAGTCGTCCACGCCCTTGCGTAGAGCCACCCGGACATCCCCGATGCCGATCGTGCGGACAGCTGTGTCGCTCTGCGCTTCGGCAGTCGGAATTCCCAAGCTATGCGCCATGCTTGCCTCCTTGCCGCGGCCGCCTTGGACATGCGGCGGGGCTGCTGGCCGGCTCCGGAAGGCGACCTGGAAAAGTGGGAGACGACGAACGCATCGCCAGCCAGGCGCCGCCCGGAGGCATCGGCGGACTAGAGGCTACGTGGCTTGGCCCGCGTGTCGTAATCAACCCTGCGTGCGCTGAGACACGGCTTCAGCCGCGCCGAAGGAGCCACCCGGGCCGGGACTCGGGCGGAGGGGGCGCGGGTGCCTGGATCATCCGGCGTGCGCTATCAGCCCCTCTGCCAGTCTCGCACAATGTTTGGCCTCCATCGGCAGGATCGCGTCGTTGAAGTCTCAGCCCTAATGATGCGGTCCGTGCGCTTCCACCTGACCGCCGGCCCCAAGTATCATCTACGCGCCAAGACTCGCCGCCGGCGTATGGGCGAACTGAACCGCGCTGGGTTTGCCGGAGGCCGAATTCCTCGGCCACCCGGGGACTGCGGCTACGAGGCCCAGTAGCTGTGAGGTCGCCCCGGCTAGGGATCGCCGGCATCCAAGACGATCAATCCGCCAATCTATCCGTCCAGCCTCGCCATGCGCCATCCAACGGCGCTTGGCGGGGGCGGTGCTGATGCACTAACCTTCGGAACTGACCGCTTATGCGGCACAAGTCAGGCCCACGAAAGAGGCATGAGAGACGATCATGAACACAGTCAAAAACGCACTGGCCCAGAAAAGTGGCGCCCTAATCCATGTTCGTTCTGGCGACATGGTTGTCGAGGCCCTGCGCCTGATGCGCGACAACAGGGTTCGCTCGGTGCTGGTCATCGACGATAACGCGCTGGTCGGTATCGTGTCCCAGGGTGACTGCGCCATCAAAGTGCTGCTGCCCGGTCTCGATGCCAAGCAGACTCCGGTGCATCAGGTGATGACGAGGAACCCGGTGACGGTCAAGCCGAGCGATCCGCTGGAAAGCTGCATGACAATGATGGCGGCGCGCGGCTTTCGCCATCTGCCGGTACTTGACGATGGGAAGGTTGTAGGCGTGATCTCGATCGGAGACGTCGTCAAGGACATCATCCGGAGCCTGGAGCGCGACGTGGGTGACTTGAGAAGCTACATCATGACCGACGGTCCCGGGGGCTGACAGATAGGTCGCGCTGCCGCGCCGGCGTGCCACGCTGGCGAGCCGGCGCTGACGGTCACGGCGGATAGAGACGAGCATCTTGCTCTCCAAGAGCTGGCCCGGCGGCGTCGCGCTTCGACCAGTCGCCTTCGTTAGCCGCTGCAAGGCCGATCACAGCGTTATCTCCTCTCCATCAACTTGACCACGGCCTGGACGATGTCAGCTCTTGTTTCACCTGTCGGGTATCGTTGGCCTCATTGGCCACCTCGGCAACGAAGATGATCTGCTCCGGCGTCACAGGTACCGGTGCGTTATCGTCCTTTACCCAGCCCTGGCAGGACTTCATGATGCCGCTCTCGGGGTTGGACGAGCTTTGGCGACCCGGTCGGGTTTGACGAAGGTTTCGCTGGATTTCTGCTTGCGGCTGCGTCGCCGCTTCCCGGTAGTAAACTGGTCGCTCGCGCGGGGGTCGATCGTCGCCTGCCGCCGAGCCGAACCGGCGATCTTTGCGCCAGTCGGCGGACTTCATCTCGGCCACTATGCGCCCAACCCGCTCATCGATAGCCAGCGCGCTGCCCGGATCGCCACGATCGAGGCGCTGGCCTTCACCGTTGTGTCGATCAGTAGCGCTAGCCGAGCACGGATGAGGCCACTGGCTTTAACATCCGCACCGGGACAGTTTCCACACCCACCTGGCGGCGCAGCTACGACCGCCGACCTCGGACGAGGATGCAGCGATCCCAAAGACCGACTTTGTGAGGGTATCGGGCGTGCAGTCGATTTTGCTCGAGACCGAGCCGCTTGATGACCACTGGGATCGATGGTCGCCGCCATGATCGAGCACCATCGCAACAACCCACGGCCGAACCTCGGGCGGGGGAAAATTTGACCTAATTTTTGTTCTGTCTCCATAGCTCCAAGAGTTGAGGCCATCGGCAAGCTTGGGGCGGTTCAATCCCGCATGGCCTCACGCGGCGCGGCTTCATCCATCTTCCGATGAAAACTCCACGCCCATCGCCGTCAGACGCTCCACCAGCGGCAGTGGCGCACCGCCATATGGCGATGCCTGTTTTGCTGAATATTCGAAGCGGCAATACTCCTCTGTATAGGAACCCGGAACGCCGTACGTGAAGAAGACAGACAGCTTCTTTGGTTTGCCAAGCAAGGCTTGATAGCGAGCCTTGATCGCCGCGGCCTCGCGTTCTCGGCGCAGCTGGCGGCCAAGCCGCAGCAGTAACGTTTCGATGGGGTCGGCCATCTGGCCGGCATGGGTAAGGCGGATGTCGAACAGGATCAGGTCGCCAGCGCGGGTCGCCACTCTCTCGATCGGCCCCTGGGTCAGCGAGCGGGTATGGTGTGAACCGCGCCGGACGGAGAGGCCTTGGCCGTTTAGGTGGTCCTGCAGGTAAATCCCGGCCCGATAGACCCGGCAGTCGGGACTGCCGTAGTCGCCACGGAAGCAGCTGCCGCGGCTCTCGCTGGTATCCTTGTGCCACCAGCTCAGCATGTTCATGTGGGCATCGCAATTGCCCGTGAAGACCAAGCGGTCCCCGCCGACGACTTCACGGAAGCTGGCGAGAATGGCCGGATGGGCGATCAGCCAGTCCAGTTCTGGTATGGTGAAAGCGGCGTTTGGCTGATGCCGACCTAAGCCCTCGATCTCGTAGTGCTGCTCGAAGTGCCGGGTCAGTATGTCTCGAAGTCGGACGAGCTCGGCGGCATTTAGAAGCTGAGGGAAGACGACGTAGCCGTCTTGTTCAATTCTTTCGCGCGCGTGCATTTCGGGACTATCCCTGCTGCTGGGTCTGCAACGAGGCCCGCACAGCGTGCTGGAGTGTGGCCATGTGTTGGTGTGCGGTTGCTTGCCAAGAAAAGCGCTCGGCATGACGACGCGTCTCGGCGCGGTCGGGAGGCGCTGCGAGCAGCTGGCCGATGCCCTCGGCCGCGGCTTCCGGCGTTCGGTTCCTTAGCAGCAGCCCAGCTTCAGGAACGGAGACGACCTCGGGCGAGCCCCAAATCGGAGTTGCGGCGACCGGCGTACCGCAGGCCTGGGCCTCCAGCAGTACATTCGCAATGCCTTCGCGATCGGAGCAGTTCAGGAGGAGGTCTGCGCCGGCGAGGAGGTCCGCCAACAGAGGCTGTGACACATGGCCGTGGAACCGCACTTGCCCGTTAAGCCCGAGCCCATCCACGAGCTGGCGTAGCCGGCCCTCCTCGGGCCCGTCGCCGACGATGTGCAACTGGCAATCCGGCAGTAGTGCCATGGCCTGGATTGCGACGTCATGGCCTTTCCGCGGGATCAAATGCCCGGCTGAGACCACCGTTGGGCCAACGAAACCCAAGCGCGTTCTCAGCGCTGCGCGGTCGGGAACGGGGCAGAAGAGGTCGAGATCGACGCCATGCATTACCACTTTCATGTGCTCGGAGTCGGCGCCGAGTTCGACCAGCCGATCCAGCAGCGCTTCGCAGACCGCAGTTGTCTGACCGGCGCGTCGAAGCGCCCAAAGGATAGCTGCCCGCGGCAGGCGCCAATCGGGGATTTGGCTGACGTCAGACCCAAAGGCGGTCAGCACGACCGGCCGTTGGAACAGCAGCCCGAGCAAGGCTGCGGCGACGCCGTCCGGGTAGAGATAGTATGCGTCGATCACGTCGAAGTCGAAGCCGGTGCGCCGGATGTCCCGCAGATGTTGGACAAGGCAAGCTGCCATCAATAACGGCGCCAGATGCATCCCGATTTTTGGGATGCAGAGGATGCGGGGATGGGAGACGGGAATGGGCGCCGCTGGCTCGGTCCGCGGCACGCGGGCATATGCGGCATAGCTGCGGAAGACGGGATGCCCGGAAGGAAAATACGGGATCGGCGCGACCATTTGGATCTCTGCCGGGCCATGGCGCGCGAGATGCGTGAGCCGGTGCTTCAGGAAGATACCGTGGCGCGGCTGTTGGGGGTTGGGGAACAGGCCCGACAGCGCAAGCACCCTGAGCAAGGGCATGGACCACTCCCCAAAACAAACCGCGAAGAAAACGGTAAGTGGAAATTGGGCGGGTGACTAATGACTTTGGCGTTGTCGCAAACACAACGTCGCGATCAGGCCGGATGCGAAAAAGGAATATTCTGCCGACCGCGGCTGCGTCGCTGCATAACCGTCGAGGGCGCCGTTGAAGACGCAAGCCGCCCTTGGTCGCGTGGACGCAAGGCTTGGGTCCTCAGCTTGGCTGAAGGTTCAGGCGGCGAATGATGTGGCCCCAGTTCTCCGCCTCTGCGGCCATGAAGGCGCGCAGCGCATCGGGCGCCAGTTGCCGGATTTCGAGGCCCTGCACCGCCAATTGCTGAGCGAGCCCCGGCTCCGCCAGAATCTGGCCCAGCGCTGCATTGACGCGCGCGATCACATCCTCGGGGAGGCCTGCCCGGCCACCCAGCATAAACCAGACGGAGAGGTTGTAGCCAGGCAGGGTTTCGGCCAGCGCGGGAATATCGGGCGCCAGCGTCGAGCGCTTGGCGGTCGTCACGGCCAGGGCGCGTACCCGCCCTTCGCGGGCCTGCACCAGGGCTTCGCCCAGATCGGCGATGGTGTAGGAAATACGCCCGGCCGCACATTCATTCGTCGCTTCCGGCTGGCCGCGATAGGCAACCTCCAGCGCCTCGATGCCGGCCATATTGGCCATCAGCCCGCCGGCGACATGCCGGCTGGGCGCGCCATGCCCGAAGCTCAGCTGCCCCGGTCGTGCCTTGGCATAGGCGATCAACTCGGCCGCATCGCGCACCGGCAGGCGCGGATCGCAGATCAGCAGATAGGGCGCCTCCGCGACCATGCCGATCGGCACCAGGTCGCGCAGCGGGTCATAGGGGAGATCCTTGATCATGTGCGGCGCACTGGCGCCGGTGGAGACGCCGATCATGAGCAGCATATGGCCATCTGCCGGTGCCGCGAGGACGGCGCGGATGCCGATCACGCCCTGCCCGCCGCCGCGATTGTCGACGATCACGGGCTGACCAAGCTGCTGCGCCAGCCCCGGGGCATAGAGACGCGTCAGGATATCCGTCTGCGTGCCGGCCGGAAACGTCACCACGATCCGGATCGGTTTGTCCGGCCAGGCGGCCTGAGCCGCCGAGGTTGCCAGGAGCGCTGGCGTACCCAGAAGGCCGCGTCGCGTGACGTCCATGCCGTTTCCCCGATCCCTTTCTACGAAAGTCATCGGATCATGGCCGACCGCGCCGGCGCAAGCCGCCGGATCCGCGGGCGGGCGTTTCCTTGCTTGCCGTCGTGTTGTCGAGCGGCGATGGTGACGCGGATGCAGGACCGCAGCTTTGACCTGATTGTGATTGGTGCCGGTATTGTCGGGCTGGCGCATGCGCTGATCGGGGCGCGCGCTGGCCTGCGCGTGGCGGTGCTTGACCGGGATGCCCAGGCGAACGGCGCCTCCATCCGGAATTTCGGCTTCGTGACCGTCACCGGCCAAGGCTTCCCCGCGACCTGGCGCCGGGCGCGTCAGGCCCGCGACATCTGGGCGGAGGTCGCGCCGCAGGCAGGCATTCCCATCATCCACCGCGGCCTACTGATGGCCTGCCGCCGGCCCGAAGCTCTCGCCTGCGTGCGGGAATTCGCTGCCGGACCCATGGGCGAAGGCTGTACGGTGCTGCCGGCCGGCCGCCTGCCGCCGCCCTTGCGGGACGATCTGCTCGGCGCGCTGCTTTCCCCGCATGAGCTGCGTGTGGAGAGTCGGGAGGCGCTCCCGCTCCTGGCTGATTGGCTGGCCCGCGTGCACGGCGTGGCTTTTCAGTGGCGCTGCGCGGCGCTGTCCGTTGCTGCCGGCCTGGTCCATACCGCCCGCGGCGAATACCGGGCGCCGCGCATCATTGTGGCGCCGGGGACCGATCTCGTCTCCATCGCGCCGGGGGTCTTCGAACGGCGCGGCGTCACGCTGTGCAAGCTGCACATGTTGCGCCTTGCCGATCCTGGATGGCGGCTGCCGGCGGCGGTGATGAGCGACCTCGGGCTACATCGCTATCGCGGCTATGCCGATGCGCCCTCGCTGCCTGCCCTGCGGGCGCGGCTAGCGGCGGAACAGCAGGCGCAGCTCGACAACGGGGTGCATCTGATCGTCGTGCAGGCGGCGGACGGCACGCTGGTGGTGGGCGACAGCCACCACTATGCCGCGACGCCTGATCCTTTCCAGGCCGAGGCAGTGGATGCCCTCATGCTGGAGGAATACGAGGCCGTGCTGGGCCCAGCGCCGCCGGTGGTGGAACGCTGGACCGGCGTCTATCCCTCCGGCCCAGACGATGCGTTCTTCGAAGATATCGCTCCGGGCGTGCGGCTGGTATCTGTCACCTCGGGCACTGGCGCCTCGACCGCCTTCGGTCTGGCAGGCGAAGCGCTGGCGGATTTGCTGGTATAGATCGTGCGGGCAAGGCGCCGGTCGTTCGGCGAAGTGCCCGGGTGGAGCGCGGGGCGGCGCCCCGCAGCAGGAGACCTATGATGCCTGTGCAGGCGGTGATTCTCGACTGGGCCGGCACGGTGCTGGACCATGGCAGCCGGGCGCCGATGGCCGCCTTCGTGGAGGCCTTCGCACGGCTTGGGGTCGCCATCTCCATCGCCGATGCTCGGGGACCGATGGGCATGGCCAAGCGCGATCATATTCGCCTGGTCGGCACCGCCCCGGATGTCGCGGCGGCCTGGCAGGCCCGGCACGGCCGGCCCTTCGACGCCGCCGCGGTCGATGCGGTCTTTGAGATTTTTGAGCCGC
Organism: uncultured Paracraurococcus sp.; assembly: GCA_903896535.1. Taxonomy (GTDB): domain Bacteria; phylum Pseudomonadota; class Alphaproteobacteria; order Acetobacterales; family Acetobacteraceae; genus CAITYE01. The sequence goes on along the minus strand of CAITYE010000198.1, from coordinate 360 downwards.
TGAACGCCGCCGCGGTGGAACGGCCAGAGCATTCGACGCTGATCCCCGGCGCCAGGATGGCGCTTGACTGGTGCGCCGCGCGCGGCATCCGCATCGGCTCTACCACAGGCTATACACGGCCGATCATGGAACGGCTGGCCCCGCTTGCCGCCGCACAGGGTTTCGTGCCGGAAGTGATGGTTTGCGCCGGCGATCTGCCAGCGGGACGTCCCGCGCCGCTGCAGATGTGGTGGGCCATGGCGACGATGGGCGTCTGGCCGGCAGAGACGGTGGTGAAGCTGGACGACACCCCGCCGGGCATCGGGGAGGCGCGTAATGCCGGCTGCTGGGCCGTGGGGCTCGCGCTGTCAGGCAATGTTG
>CAITYE010000197.1 GCA_903896535.1 uncultured Paracraurococcus sp. | reverse complement strand
GCCAAGCCGAAGGAGGCCCGCTGAGGTGGCGCCGCCCGGGGTGGGGCTCGCCCCACCCCGGGCGAACAACGGGTGGGTCAGGTTTCAACCGGCGCGAAGCGCCAAAGTGGGTCAGATTTCAGCCGGCGTTGACATCGGGCCGCCGGAGAGCGTTCCAGCGGATTGCGGACCGGTTTCACCAATGCCCATCCCCGCATGGGACCCAGTTCGGGCAGGGCGCCCGGTATCCCGGGTGTTCCGCCCGCTTTGGCACCCCGGCCAGAATTTCAGAGGAGGGATATATCGAGACCCCCCACCCCCCTCGCGCGAGGTGTACGGGGGGCGGGGCGGGGGGCCTGGGTGCCGGCTGGCACGTGGTCCGGGGCGGCGCGACGGGACCGGCTGCCCTGCCGTGGCTGCCCCACGTTGCCAGAGGCCTAGCCTCCATCGGTGGCTTCTTGGGAACGCTGCGCCTGATTTTCACTAAGCGCTGTTTTTCTCGGATAGGGGCGGCCTAGGCGCCGCCGGCCGTCTCGCTCGACAAACCGCAGACGGCGGGCAGGCATGGCGACAGCTCTTCTATCTGCCGGGTAGCAGGCCGCAGAGATCTCATCCGACGATGGTACGCATTCATCCGAGTGTCAGATCTCCAAGCAGGCGTGATCCGACAGCCGTTCCGGCGCCAGTCCCTACGGCGAATCCCTCGGCGATCAGCCGCTGGGATCAAGCGAAGGCATCGCTCTTGGTGAGCCCTCAAACAGGGGAAAGCACAAGCAGAGTCGAGGGTGGTACGAAAAGGGTCTTTTGGAGATGGGATTGGAGATGGACCTCTGCCCGACCTCTAACCCCTTGAAAAGATTGGCGTCCCCTAGGGGATTCGAACCCCTGTTACCGCCGTGAGAGGGCGGTGTCCTAGGCCTCTAGACGAAGGGGACAGCTAGACCGGACGCGGCTGATAGGCCCCGCCCCTGCCAGGGTCAACCCCTTCCCCGACGCGCCGCTGCCCCACCCTTCGCCAGTTCCGTCGCCGGCCGTCCCGTCCTAGCATCCGGCGTCCAAGGGAGGACCACATCCATGATCCACGAACTCCGCATCTATCACTGCCTGCCGAACCGCATGCCGGCGCTGCTCAAGCGGTTCGACACTGTCACCCTGAAGCTCTGGGACCGCCATGGCATCCGGCAAGCCGGTTTCTGGACGACGCTGATCGGCCCCTCCAACCACGCGCTCTATTACATGATCGCCTGGGAATCGCTGGCCGAGCGCGAGAAGAAGTGGGGCGTCTTCCAGACCGACCAGGAATGGATCGCCGCCCGCGCCGCCTCGGAAGCCGATGGCCCGATCCTGGAGCGGGTCGAGAACTACTTCCTCCAACCGACCAGCTTCTCCTCGGTGAAATAACACCATGGCCCGGCTGCCGCCGACCTTCGCGACCCCGCCGGGCTTTCTCGGCCTGACCCGGTCCGACCCGGCGGCAGCCATTTGCATCGCCGGCATCCCGCTCGATCTGGGCGTGACCAATCGGGCCGGCGCCCGAGAGGGGCCGGCGGCGATCCGCCGCGCCAGCCGGATGCTGGTCGATGGCATCCACCCCTCGCATTGGGTGGACCCCCTGACGCTCGACATCGCCGATATCGGCGACTTCGCGCTCGCCCTGGGTGACCTGACAGGCAGCCTCGCGGCGATTGAGGCGCAGGCCGCGCAATGCCAGCATCTCGTGACGCTGGGCGGCGAACATGGGATCACCCTGCCCTTGCTGCGCGCCCTGCATCGCCGGCACGGGCCGCTCGCGCTGCTGCATGTCGACGCCCATTGCGACACCTGGGCGGACAGCTTCGGCCAGCCCTTCGGCCATGGCTCGGTCTTCTACCATGCCATCCGCGAAGGGCTGGTCGATCCCCGCCGCATGGTCCAGCTCGGCCTGCGCTCGCCGGTCGATCGCGCGACCTGGGACTGGACCCTGGCCCAAGGCGTCACTGTGATCCCGGCGCAGGAGGCGCTGGAAAGCACGCCCGCCGCCCTCGCCCCGCGCATCCGCGGCGTGCTCGGCCAAGGGCCAGCCTATCTTTCCTTCGATATCGACGCGCTGGACCCCGCCTTCGCCCCCGGCACCGGTACGCCAGAGGTCGGCGGCCTCAACACCTGGCAGGCCCAGGGCATCCTCCGCCGCCTCGGCGGGCTCGCCTGGGTGGGGATGGATGTGGTGGAAGTCGCCCCCGCTTACGACCACGCGGAAATCACCGCCCTGGCCGCCGCCACCCTGGCCTGGGAATACCTGGCGCTGCTGGCCCTACGCTAAGCGGGAAGCTTTCCGGCCACTTAGCGGCCCTGCGAGGCAACATACCTGCCATGCAGTGCCTTCTCGGCAATTTCCGCTTGCAATTGCGAATCACACCCCTTATTTCTCCGGCCGTGACGCGGTTTTCTCGTCACTGACGCCATCGCACGTGCCGCGAGCCCCGCCGGATTGGCCGGGCACAGCAACGACGGGACGCGTCCTTTTCGTCCATGCCGGCCCCTTGGGGCCGGGGTCGTGAGGGATTGGTCATGTTGTCGCCCGCCAGGCCACCCGCGATGCGCGCACTTCCTCGCATCGCCTGACGCCGGCACCGGCCCCGCCGCCGGTCACCGTTGCCCCAGCTCGCCCCCGCCCTGCGGGGCGCCTGTGCCATGAGGATGCCCGCCCATGTCCGCTCGTCAGGCCCCTAACCGTTCCGCCACCCGCATCGTCCCGCTGGACTGGGCCGCTGCGATGCCGCTGATCCTGTCGCTTTCGCTCGGGCTCTGGGCCGCCATCGGCCTGGCGCTTCGCTGACCCGCCCCTTCTTTTTCTTGCGCATCCGGAGGTTCCGATGACCCTGATCCGCCCGCCCGCCGCCCACATTCTGCCCAGCGTCGCCGACCTGGTAGCGAGAGAGCGCCCGGAAGCGCCAATCTATTGCCTGCGCCCCGCGGTGATCGCGGCAGCGGCGGGCGAATTCGTCGCGGCCTTCCCTGGCCGGACCCTCTATGCCGTGAAGTGCAATCCGGAACCGCTGGCGCTCCGTGCCATCTGGGATGGCGGCGTGCGGCACTTCGACTGCGCCTCATTGGCCGAGGTGGCGCTGGTGCGCGACCTGTTCCCGCAGGCCGGCATCCACTTCATGCACCCGGTCAAGGCCCGTGGCGCGATCCGTGCGGCCTGGGCGCAGCACGGCGTGCGCGACTTCGCCTTCGATACGCCCGAGGAGTTGGCGAAGATCCTGGCCGAGACCGCGACCGGGCCGGTCAGCGACCGTGGCCTGATCCTGCGCCTCGCACTCGGCAAGGGGGTGGCGCGGCACGACCTCTCCGGCAAATTCGGCGCGGCACCAGAGGCCGCGGCAGCGCTGCTGCGCGCCGCCCGGCCGCATGCCGCGCGCCTGGGGGTCACCTTCCATGTCGGCTCGCAATGCCTGGATCCCCTGGCCTGGCGCCGCGCCATTGCACTGGCCGGCGAGGTGGTGCGGGAGGCCGGCGTGCCGGTCGAGGTGCTGGATGTCGGCGGCGGCTTCCCCGTGGCCTATCCGGACCAGAGCCCGCCGCCGCTCGGCGCCTTCTTCGCCGAAATCGAAGCGGCCTTCGAGGCGCTGGACCTGCCGGAAGTCGCCCTTTGGGCCGAGCCCGGCCGCGCGCTGGTCGCCGCCGGGGGCAGCATCGTGCTGCAGGTGCAGCAGCGGCGGGATGGCGGGCTGTTCGTGAACGACGGCGTCTATGGCGCGCTGTCCGATGCGGGGGCCCCGGGCTTTCGCTTCCCCACCCGGCTGCTACGCCCGGGCGGGCAGGCGGCACGCATCGAGCGCGATTTCGCGCTGTTCGGCCCCACCTGCGACAGCGCCGATGTCATGCGCGGCCCCTTCCGCCTGCCGGCCGATACCGCCGAGGGGGATTGGATCGAGCTTGGCCAGCTAGGCGCCTATGCGGCCTGCCTCGCCACGCCCTTCAACGGCTTCGCCGCAGCGCGGGTGGTCGCGGTACCCGACCGCCCCCTGCCGGTACGGCACGATGCCCCACCCGTGACCTTGGCCGCCTGATGCGCGATACCCATGCCACCCGGCCCCTGGCAGGGCCGGATTGAGACTGGACCGATGGAGTTGCCCACAATGATCCATACCCGCTTTCCCAACCGCCTCGTCATGCTCGGCTTCGGCAGCATCGGCCAGGGCGTACTGCCATTGATTCTGCGCCATATCGACATCGCGCCCACCAACATCACCATCGTGACCGCCGAGCCGCGCGGCAAGGAGGTGGCGGCGCAATACGGCATCCGCTTCATCGAACAGGCGGCGACGCTGGAGAATTACCGCGCGCTGCTGACGCCGATGCTGCAGAAGGGCGATTTTCTGCTGAACCTCTCGGTCGATGTCGGCTCGGTCGCACTGATGCAGCTCTGCCAGGAACTCGACGTGCTCTATCTCGACACCGTCGTGGAGCCCTGGGCGGGCGGCTACACCGACCCGTCGCTCTCGCCCTCGCAGCGCTCCAACTACGCGATGCGCGAGGCGGCGATCGCGCTGCGCGGCATGGCGGCGGGCGGCCCCACCGCGATCACGGCGCATGGCGCCAATCCAGGGCTCGTCAGCCACTTCGTCAAGCAGGCGCTGCTCGACATCGCCCGCGACACCGGCGCGCCGGTCGCCACGCCGCCCCCCTGCGCCGACCGCGCCGCCTGGGCGCAGATCGCCGAGCAGCTGGGCGTGAAGGTGATCCACATCGCCGAGCGCGACACCCAGGTCGGCGACCGCCCGAAGAAGCCGGGCGAGTTCGTCAACACCTGGTCGGTCGACGGCTTCGTCGGCGAAGGCTGCCAGCCCGCCGAGCTGGGCTGGGGCACGCATGAAAAGGCGCTGCCAGCCGATGGCCGCCGGCACGAGAGCGGCTGCGATGCCGCGATCTACCTGCTGCGCCCCGGCGCCTCCACCCGGGTCCGCACCTGGACGCCGCTGGAAGGGCCTTTCCACGGCTTCCTGATCACCCATAACGAGAGCATCTCGCTCGCCGACTATTTTACCGCCCGCAACGCCGATGGGTCCGTGCGTTACCGGCCGACCGCGCACTACGCCTACCACCCCTGCGACGACGCGGTGCTGTCCGTGCACGAGCTCGCCGGCAAGAACTGGGAGATGCAGCCGGAGAAGCGGCTGATGACGGATGAGATCGTCCGCGGCATGGACGAGCTCGGCGTGCTGCTGATGGGGCACCAGAAGGGCGCCTATTGGTACGGCTCACGCCTCACCATCGACCAGGCGCGCAAGCTCGCCCCGCACAACAACGCCACCTCCCTGCAAGTCACGGTCGCGGTGCTGGCCGGGGTGATCTGGGCGATGGAAAACCCGCGCCGCGGCGTGGTCGAGAGCGACGAAATGGATTACGCGCGGATCCTGGAGATCTGCCGGCCCTACCTGGGCGAGGTGGTCGGGGTCTATTCGGACTGGACCCCCCTGCAGGGCCGCGCGGTGCTGTTTCCGGAGGCGCTCGATACGGCGGACCCCTGGCAGTTCAGCAATATCCGGGTGGTGTGAGGCACGGGGGTATTTCCCCGGCCCCTATGCGTTGCGCATGTCGGGGTGAAGATCGGGGGAGAAGGTATTCTCCCCCGAACTCCCTCATCTATCTTTGGGCGTTGGCGCCGGGCTCGCGGTGAGGTCCGGCTGCATCGGCGATCTTTTCCCCCCGCGCCGGCACGCCGATTGCGGCGTTGCCCCGGACGCTCGCCACGCCGCTGAGGACCACTTGCGGGTCACTGCCAGCGCAACACCGGGACCAATTTTAGGAAAATTTACCTTTACTTTTGCGTCCGACTCATGCTTCCTATCGCCCCCCCTCCGCGCCGGAAGCCTCCCATGTCTGACCACTCCCCCGAAGATGACCTCCCCGACACCCTCCCCGCCGAGCTCTCGGCCCCCACCCCCGAGCGCCTGGCCGAGCTCCTGCCCCGCGGCTTCGACATGGACAGCTGGCAGCCCGCCCCACCGCCGGGCCGCCGCGCCCGCCGTCGCAGCACCGGCCCCGCCTTCCGCTGGGGCGCGCCCGACCCGCTCGACCCCGCGCTCATCAAAACCCGGCCCTGGGCGCCGATGACCGATGCCGAATGGGAGGCGATCGCCCCCTTCCTCTGGGCCATGGGCTGCGGCTTTCGCGGCGCCCCCGGCGTCTCCGCCGCCGGCCGCCCCATCGCCGACCCGCGCGCCCGGCTTGACGCGATCTTCCGCGCCGTCACCCTCAAGCGAGAGGTCACCCACCCCAGAACCGCGCAAACCCTGCCAGGCCGCGCCTGCTGGTGCGACCTCCCGGACAACTACGGCCGCCCCGACAGTGTCTCCCGCCTCTACCGCCGCTGGGCGCGGCTGGGGGATGGCCGCGCCTCGCTCTGGGCCCGCCTGCTGATCGAAGTCACCGACGCTGCCGCCAGCCCCACCCTGCGGTCCATGGCGCATTGGATCTGCTGCGCCTTCCGGCGGGGCATTCGCATCATGGGCCTGCGCGCCATCGCGCTCGCGCGTCGCATCCGCCAGCACAGCGCCCTGCCCGGCCCGCCCCATTGGCTGCCCGATCCGGATTTGTCCGAGCAGGTGGGACAGGCGCTTTCCGCCATCGTGGCGGCGCCCACGCGCTGGCCCAGCACCGCCCTTCTCGCCCGATTACGCCTGCTGATTCCCCGCTGCCTAGGCCGCCGCAGCATCCCCCGCTGGGCCGAACCCGCGTGATGCCCGCCCCCAACACCAACCCCTACCGGGGCCCGGGGACCGGTCCGGTCCCCGGCGGGAGAGCGCGAGCGGGCGGCGCCCGCTCGCTCACGGCCTCACATGTTCGGCCGCAGCACCTGCCGCAGCACAGTGCCATCCGAAAGCCGGTCGAAGCCGGCATTGATCTCCGCCAGCGGCAGGAAGCCGCTTTTCAGCGACCCCACCGGCAGCTTGCCGCGCTGGTACAGACCCAGGAAGCGGGGGATGTCGCGTTCCGCCACGCAGCTGCCCATGTAGCTGCCCAGGATGCTCTTCTCGTCCGAGACGAGCCCCGAATGCATATAGGAAAAATTCGCCCCCTGCGCCGGCAGCCCGGCGCTGACCACCCTGCCGCCACGGGCGGTGATGGCATAGGCCAGTTCCATGGCTTTGATGTTGCCCGCGGTCTCCACCACGGTATCGACCCCGCCGTCGGTCGCCGCGCGGATCTGCTCCACGACATCCGCCTCGGTCGCCAGGAAGGCGTCCGTCGCGCCCCATTGCCGCGCGAGGCCGAGCTTTTCCGGATTGGCGTCGACCGCGATGATCCGCTCGGCGCCGCCGGCCACGGCCGCGAACAGCGCGTTCATCCCAACCCCGCCGAGGCCGACCACGGCGATCACGTCGCCCGCCTGCATCTTCGCGGTGTTCAGCACGGCGCCGGCCCCGGTCATCACCGCGCAGCCGAAGATCGCCGCATCCTCCAGCGGGATGGACTTGTCGATCTTGACCATCGAGCGCCGCGCCATGACGCCGTATTGCGCGAACAGCGACAGGCCGCTGCCGTGGTTGATCTTCTCGCCGTTCAAGCGGCTGATCCGCTTGGCACCCGACATCAGCGTGCCCGCGGCACGCGCGGCATTGCCCGCGGGGCAGATGTTGGACCGGCCGCGCACGCAATAGCGGCAGGTGCCGCAGCTTGCGACAAACACCGTGATGACGTGATCGCCTGGCTTCAGGTCCGTCACCCCCTCGCCGCATTCGCGGACGATCCCGGCGCCCTCATGCCCGATCACCACCGGCAGCGGGCGCGGGCGGATGCCCTCGATGGCGGAGAGGTCGGAATGGCAGAGCCCGGCGGCGGCGACCTCGATCAGCACCTCGCCGGGGCCTGGCCCCTCCAGCTCGACGGTCTCGATCTCCAGCGCGTGGGATTGCGCATAGGGGCGCGGCTTGCCCTGTTCGAACATGATGGCGGCCTGCATGCGCATGGGCGTTGGCTCCTATTCGGCGCGGATATTGGCGTCGCGCGCGACGATGGCGTTGTCGCGCAGTTCCCGGCGGATCCGGGCATCGAAGGCGGCCTGGTCCTCGGCCAGGACGATGCCGCCCTGATCCTCGATCCGGCGGATGATCTCGGGCCGGCGCAGCATGGCCAGCACATCGGCCTCGATCTTGGCGACAATCGGCCCGGGCGTCGCCGCCGGCGCGGTCAAGCCGTACCAGGCGCTGTTGTCGGGAATGCCGAAGCCAAGCTCGCCCAGCGTCGGTACCTCCGGCAGCACCTTCACGCGCTGCGGCCCAGCGATCGCCAGTGCCCGCAGCTTGCCGTCCCTGGCCAGTGGCAAGGCGCCCGAAAGGGTGGAGAAGGTCATCGGCACCCTGCCCGCCACCACATCGGCCAAGGCGGGCGGGCCGCCGCGATAGGCGATGTAGGTCAGCTCAATCCCGGCCTTGCGGGCGAATTGCTCCATGGCGAAGTGCCCGGAGGTGCCGTTGCCGGACCCGCTGCTGGCCATGCCAGGCTGCCGCTTCGCCGCGGCGACCAGCTCCTCCACCGTGCGCCAGGGCTGCTCGCCCCCGGTGAAGAGCACCTGCGGCGAGGCGTAGATGTTCACGATCGGCGCGAGGTCGCGCAGCGTGTCGTAAGGCAGGCGCGGATAGACGGCGGCATTGGTGGTGTGCGTGCTGGCGGTCAGCAGCAGCGTATAGCCATCGGGCGCGGATTTCGCGACCGCCTCGGTGGCGATCACCTGGCTGGCGCCGGGCCGGTTCTCGATCACCAGCGGCTGACCCCAAAGCTGTTGCAGCGGCTCCTGCAGGATGCGCGCGGCGAAATCGGTCGGGCCGCCGGCCGGGAAGCCCACCAGCAGGCGGATCGGCCGGTCCGGCCAGGGCGCCTGGGCACGGGCCAGCCCCGGAATCGCAAGGGTGCTGGCGGCCAGCAGACCGCGGCGCGTCGCCATGACGTTCTCTCCCTGTCTCCCGCCATGTTGGACCGGCCCGCCCCACGGTCAAGCAAGCTGGGGGCTGACGCCGGCCGGCGGCCATGCTGGCATGGCGTTGAAGAGGACCCCGCCATGCACCCCAGCCCGCGCAGCCACCGTCCGTTGATCATGGGCCGCCGCGCCGCGGTCGCCACCAACCATCCGCTGGCGACGCAAGCCGGGCTGGATGTGCTGCGGGCCGGCGGCAATGCGCTCGATGCAACCATCGCCGTCTCGCTGATCCTCGGCGTGGTGGAGCCGCACATGTCCGGCCTCGGCGGCGATGGCTTCTTTCATATCCTGGGCGCCGATGGGCAGGGCTTCTGCGTCAATGCAACCGGGGCCGCCCCGGCCGCGGCGACGCCGGAAGCCTATGCGGCGGGGATCCCCGTGGCCGGGCCACGCAGCGCCTCCATCCCCGGGCTGGTCGCGGGGCTCGCGCTGCTGCACGGCAAGGGGGCGCGGCTGCCCTGGGCGCGGCTGGTCGCCCCGGCGATCGAAGCGGCGCGCGACGGCTTCGCGGTCACGCATGCCTATGCCCATTTCGCCGGTGAGAACCGCACCAAGCTCACTGCCGATCCGCTGAGCCGGCAGCGGCTGCTGGTGGAGGAAACCGGCGCTATCGTGAGCCAGCCGGAATTGGCGGCCAGCCTGGCCGACCTGGCCGAAGGCGGCGCCGAGACCTTCTATCGCGGCGCCTTGGCGGCACGGCTGGCCGCGGGAATCGCCGCCGCCGGCGGCCCGGTCGGCCCGGCCGATCTGGCCGGCTGCACGGCCGAGGAGGTGGCGCCCCTCGAGGTGCCCTATCGTGGTTTCGTGCTGCGCCAGACGCCGCCCAATTCCACCGGCTTCACCTTCCTGCAGATCATGCGGATTCTGGAGCGCTTCGACCTTGCCGCACTCGGCCGCAACAGCGCGGAACTGATCCATCTGATGGTCGAAGCAAAGAAGCGCGCCTTCCTCGACCGGGAAGCGCATGGCGCCGATCCGCGTGGGCGCGACATCCCGCTCGACCGCCTGCTCTCGGCCGATCACGCGGCGGCCATGGCGGCGACGATCGATCCCTCCCGCGCGGCACACCTGCCACTGAAGCCGCAGCCGGGCAGCGGCGACACCACCTATTTCTGTGTCGTCGATGAGGCGGGAAACGCCGTCTCCGCCATCCAGTCGATCAACTCGGCTTTCGGCAGCGGCAGCATGGCCGGCGAGACCGGGGTGCTGATGAATAACCGCATGGCCTATTGGCACCTGGAGCCGGGGCATCCGAACCGCCTGCGCCCGGGGCAGCGGGTGCGCCATACCATGAACGCGCCGATGGTGCTGAAGGATGGTCGGCTCTGGGCGGTGTTCGGCACGCCGGGCGCCGATAATCAGGTGCAGATCAACGCCCAGATCCTGGTGGCGATGGCCGATTTCGGCCTCGATCCCCAGCAGGCGGTGGAAGCGCCGCGCTGGACCAGCAGCCAATACGGCCAGCCCGCCAACTACCCGCATGACGGCGACGCTGTGCTGACGCTGGAAGCCGGGCTGGCCCCGGCGGCAGATGCGCTGCAGGGTATGGGCCATGCGGTGAAGCTGGTCGCACCGTTGGATGGCCCGTGCAGCGTGGCAGCGATCCGGCTGCTGCCGAACGGCGTGCGAGTCGCCGGCAGCGACCCGCGTCGGGATGGCTGGGCGGCGGCGTGGTAGGGCGGCGCGTCCGGCGCTTCAGCCGGCCGCCACCTTCAGGCAGCGCGCCATGCGCCCGGGTACGGGGCGCCGGGCCTCGGGCAGGGTTGTCTGGCAGGCGGGCTCGGCCTCGGCACAGCGAGGGGCGAAGGCGCAGGCGGTGGGCAGGGTTTCCAGGCTGGGCGGCGCGCCGGGAATGGTCGTCAGCTTCTGGCCGCGCATATTGCCGTGCACCGTCGCACCCAGCAGGCCGCGGGGATAAGGGTGGAGCGGCCCGGCCATCAGTGCGCCGACCGGCCCTTCCTCGACAACGCGCCCGGCGTACATGACGGCGACCTTATCGGCGATCTCCCCGGCCACGCCCAGGTCATGGGTCACGAAGATCACGCCCATGCCCATTTGTTCCTGCAACTGCCGCAGCAAAAGCAGCACTTGGATCTGCACCGTGGCGTCTAGCGCGGTGGTTGGTTCATCCGCCAGCAGCAGCTTTGGCTTGCAGGCCAGCGCCACGGCGATCATCGCGCGCTGGCGCAGCCCGCCGGAGAGTTCGTGCGGGTAAGCATCCAGCCGCCGCTTCGCCGAAGGGATCTGCACGAGTTCCAGCAGTTCCAGCGCCCGCGCCATGCCCGCACTGCGGGAGGCACCTTCATGCCGCTGCACCGCTTCGGCGATCTGCCGGCCGACGGTGAAGACGGGGTCGAGCGCCAGCATCGGCTCCTGGAAGATCATTGCCACGTCGCCGCCGCGGAAGCGCTGCAGGCCGCGTTCCTCCATCGCCATAACGTCCTGGCCAGCCACCTCGATCCGTCCGCTCACCCGGGCGAAGCGGGGCAGCAGGCGCATCAGCGCCCGCATCGTCACCGACTTGCCGGAGCCGGATTCGCCCAGAATGCAGAGCACCTCGCCCGCGCCGACATCGAGATCGACGCCGTTGACCGCGTGCACCGTCCGGTCACGCGTCACGAAGGCGACGTTGAGGTCGCGAATAATCACCAGCGGCTGCTTGGCGGAGGCGGTGCCGCCGAGGATTGGCTTGTCCATGATGGCGTTCATGCCGCGACCCTCGCTGCCTGGGAATGACCGCTGCCGGGCCGCGCCATGTGGCAGGCGGCTTCATGCCCACCACCGAGTTGCGCCGCCGCCGGCGCCTGCGTCTCGCAGACCAGCTCAGCGAAGGGGCAGCGGGTGCGGAAGCGGCAGCCGGAAGGTGGGTTGATCGGGTTGGGCGGATCGCCGGTCAGCGGCGCCTCGGTCCGCCGCTTGGCCGGGTCCATGGACGGGCGGCTGGCCAGCAGGGCGCGGGTATAGGGATGTGCGGGCCGGTCGTAAATCGCATCGACCGGACCCTGTTCGACTACCTGGCCGAGATACATGACCAGCACACGATCCGAAAGGTACTGCACGACGTTCAGATCGTGGCTGATGAACACATAGGTCAGGCCGAAGCGTTCCTTCAGCTCCACCAGCAGGTTCAGCACCTGCGCCTCGACCGATTTGTCGAGGGCGGAGACCGGCTCATCCAGCAAAACCAGACGTGGCTGCAAGGCGAGGGCGCGGGCGATGTTCACCCGCTGGCGCTGCCCGCCCGAAAGTTCATGCGGGTAGCGACGGGCATAAATCCCCGGCGCCAGGCCAACGGCGGCCAGCAGCTCGCGCGCCCGGCTCCGGGCTTCGGCATCGGACACACCATGGACTTTCGGCGCGAACGCCAGGCTGTCCTCGATCGGCAGGCGCGGGTTGAGCGAGGCGTAGCTGTCCTGAAAGACCATCTGGACCTGCCGCCGATAATCCTTCAGCGCCAGCCCGCCCGCCGTCTTCTCGCCCACCCCTTCGCCATCGAAGACCATCTCCCCGGCATCGAGCGAGATGAGCTGCATCAGTAGGCGTGCCGTGGTCGATTTGCCGCATCCGCTTTCGCCGACGATGCCGAGCGTTTCGCCCTTCTGCACGGCGAAGCTGACGCCATCGACGGCCCGCACGGTGGCGACCGTTTTGCCGAAGAGCCCACCCTTGATGGGGAAGTGCTTCTTCAGATCCTTGAGCAGCAGCAGCGGCTGGGCCGGGCCACCGCGGTCTTCGGCAGGGGAAAGGGACAAGGTCATACGCACAGTGAAGCAAAGTATATGCCGCGCGCCCAGCCCAAGGCGTACCGCCGCCTTGCGCCAGTTTGCCTGAGACTTGGGCAGCCATGGCCCAGGGATTGCCCCGCTGGATGGCGCGGCCCGGGCATGCGAGGCTGCCGACCATGTCAGACCCCCTTCTTCATCCCCATTCCGCCCATTGGGGCGCCTTCCGTGCCGGGTTCGCGGGCGATCGGCTAATCATCCAGCCGCATCCGGCCGATCCCGACCCGAACGGCATCCTGCAGAACTTCCCGGAAGCACTGCGTCACCCGGCTCGCATCGCCCGGCCGATGGTCCGTCGCGGCTGGCTGACCGATGGGCCAGGCGCTGATCGGCGCCGCGGCCGGGACGCCTATGTCGCCGTGCCTTGGGACGAGGTGCTGGACCGTCTTGCCAGCGAACTGGTCCGCGTGCGGGACGCCGCGGGGCCGGAGGGGGTCTTCGGCGGTTCCTATGGCTGGTCCTCGGCCGGGCGCTTCCATCATGCGCAGAGCCAAGTGCATCGCTTCCTGAACAGCGCGATCGGCGGCTATGTCCGAAGCGTCAACAGCTATTCCGCCGGCGCCTCATCGGTGATCCTGCCGCATATCGCCGGGACCGCGGAGCAGATCGGCCGGCACAACGTCACCTGGGAACAGGTCGCCGCGCATAGTGAGGTGGTGCTCGCCTTCGGCGGCATGGCGCTGAAGAACTCCATGGTCGGTGGCGGCGGCGTCAGCCGGCATATCGAACGGGGCGCCATGCAAGCCGCCGCCCAGCGCGGCTGCCGCTTCATCCTGGTGGGGCCGCTGCGCGACGACCTGCCGGAGGAAGCGGGGGCGGCATGGCTGCCGATCATCCCCAATACCGATACCGCGCTGATGCTTGCGCTGTGTCACGTGCTGCTGACCGAGGGGCTCTACGATCGTGCTTTCGTTGAACGTTACACGGCCGGGTTCGACCGCTTCGCCGCCTATCTGCGCTCCCTCCCCTGCAGCCCCGAATGGGCGGCCGGCCTCACCGGCATCCCCGCCGAGCAGATCATCGCCCTGGCCCGCAGCCTGCCCGGCAAGCGCAGCCTGATCACCGTCGCGCACGGCTTGCAACGCGCCGAATTCGGCGAACAGCCGGTCTGGGCCGGGCTGGCACTGGCCGCCATGCTGGGCCAGATCGGCCTGCCGGGCGGCGGCTATAATTATGCGCTCGGCGCGCTGGCCCATACCGGGCGGCGGCAAAACGCCGTCTCCGCGGCGGCGCTGCCGCAAGGCCGCAACCGTTGCGCTGCCTTCATCCCGGTCGCCCGCATCTCCGACATGCTGCTCAACCCCGGCGGAGCCTATGACTATAACGGCGAACGCCGGCACTACCCCGCGCCCAAGCTGGTCTACTGGGCCGGCGGCAATCCCTTTCACCATCATCAGGATCTGGCGCGGCTGAGCGAGGCTTTCCGCCGCGTCGAGACGCTGGTGGTGCACGAGATCGCCTGGACCGCCACGGCCCGGCACGCCGATATCGTCCTGCCGGTGACCATGACGCTGGAGCGGGAGGATATCGGCAGCAGCCAGACCGACCCGCTGATGATCGCCATGCACCGCATCGCCGCCCCCTATGCCGAGGCGCGCGACGACTACACGATCTTCACCGCCTTGGCCGAGCGCCTGGGCTGCACCGAGACCTTCACCGAAGGACGCGACGCGCGGGGCTGGCTGGAACACCTGTACAACCGCACCCGCGACGATCTGCGCGGCAAGGGCCTGCCGGCGCCGAGCTTCGCGGAGTTCTGGGCCGCCGGTGAGATCGAACTGCCACAGGCCGAGGATGACGGTGGCATCTTCCGCGCCTTCCGCGACGACCCGGCGGGCGCACCACTGGCGACCCCCTCCGGCCGCATCGAGCTGTATTCCGAGGTGGTCGCCGGCTTCGGCTACGAGGATTGCCCGGGCCATCCGACCTGGCTGCCGCCCACCGATATCCCCGACGCCACAGTGCCGCTGCGCCTGGTCGCCAACCAGCCGGCGACGCGGCTGCACAGCCAGTTCGATTTCGGCGGCCATTCCATCGCCGGCAAGCGCCGCGGGCGAGAGGTGGTGCGGATGCACCCAGCCGATGCCGCCGCACGCGGCATTGCGGAAGGCGACATCGTCCGGCTGCATAATGCGCGCGGAGCCTGCCTCGCCACCGCGACACTGACCGAGGCCGTGATGCAAGGCGTTGTGAACCTGCCGACCGGGGCCTGGTACGATCCCGCCGACCCGGCCGAGGAGCGGCCGCTCTGCGTGCATGGCAACCCGAATGTGCTGACGCGCGATGTCGGCACTTCCCGCCTAGCCCAGGGCTGCACCGGACAATTGACGGCAGTGGAGGTGTCCCGCTTCGCCGGGAACCTGCCGCCCATCCGCGCCTTCGACCCGCCGATGCCGGCCGCCGTGGCGGCAGAATGATGCACGCCCCCGATTTCGTCGCCCCCGCGCCGCGGACGCTCTGCACGGATTGCGGGGTGTCCCGCATGGCCATCGCCCGCAGCTGCGGCACGGCCTGCCAGTTCATCAAGCCGGACTACCCGGCCATGGAGGGGCAGGTGCATGGCCGGGCGCGCGACCCGGCCCGAGCGGATGAGCTGCATTTCGGCCCCTACCGAAGGATGCTGCGCGCCCGCCTGACCCCGCCGCGAGCAGGCGCGCAATGGACCGGCATCGCCACCCGCCTGGGCGAGCGGCTGCTGGAGACCGGCGCGGTCGATGCCGTGCTGACCATGGCGCCCGACCCCGAGGATCGCTGGAAGCCGGTGCCGGTGTTGGTGACGCAGGCCGCCGACATGGCGCACTGCCGCGGCATGCGCATGGGTTATGCGCCGGTGCTGGCGCTGCTGGAGACGGCAGCGGCGGCCGGGCATCGGCGCCTGGCCGTCATCGGCATTCCCTGCCAGGTCTACGCCCTGCGGCGGATCGAAGCGCAGCTCGGCCTCGAGCGGCTGTATGTGATCGGTACGCCCTGTTCGGACAACACGACGACCGAGCGCTTCCACCAATTCCTCGCGTTGCTGGACGAGGCCCCCGACAGCATCACCTATCTGGAGTTCCGCGCTGATTTCCGGGTGGAGCTGCGCTTCGCCGATGGCCGGCACCGGCTGATCCCCTTCCTGCAACTGCCGATCTCGCAGCTACCGTCGGATTTCTTCCCGCTGACCTGCCGAACCTGCGTCGACTATACGAATGTGCTGGCCGATATCACCGTGGGCTACATGGGCGGCGAGGGCGAGCAATGGCTGCTGGTGCGTAATGCCCAGGGCGAGGCGCTACTGGCGCTGCTGGGCGAGGAAGTGACGACCGCCGCGCCCGGCAGCGCGGGCAAGCGGGCCGGGCCGGTAAAGGGGTTCCTGGCGAATACCGAACGCGCCGCGGGCGGGCTGCCGCTGCGGCGCATGCCGGACTGGCTGCGCCCGATCGTCGGCTGGCTGATGCCCCGCATCGGGCCCAAAGGGCTCGAATTCGCCCGGGCACGGGTGGAGATGAAGGCAGTCGAGAGCATCGTTCATCTGCGGCGAGAACAGCCGCGCAAGCTGCGCAACATGCTGCCCGCCCATGTCTGGGCGCTGGCCGCACCCTATGGCCTGACGCCTAGGCCAGAGGAAGCGCCGCCCGCATCCGCCGCGCCGCCATCTCCCCGATCATCACACAGGTGAAGTTCAGGTTGGCGCGGCAGTCGCTCGGCATGATCGACGCATCAGCAACCCGCAGGCCGACGACGCCGCGCACCTGCAGGTCGGGATCGACCACACCGCGCGGGTCCTCATGGGCGCTCATCCGGCAGGTGCCGGCAGCGTGCTGGATGTCCCCCGCCTCGGCGAGCATCAGCGCATCCAACGCGGCGTCGGGCAGCGCCGCCGCCTCGGCCATGCTCAGCGCGGAATCGCCAAAGGTGATCGTCTCAGCGATCGCCACAACTGGTGGCAGGGCGGTAAGGCGCGCCAGCCGGCGCACCCCGTCGCGTAGCCGCAGCCGATCGGCGGGATGGGCGAGCATATTCTCCTCGACCACCGGCTGCGCCTCCGGCGCTGCCGCGGCGAGCCGGACCTCCCCGCGCGACTTGGCGTCGTAAAGCGCGATGCCGATCGCCCCGGTCGGCGCGGGTTGACCATCCGCGCCCAGGCCGCGGTGGTTATAGGCGATCATGATCATGTCACGCTCACCCCCGCCGCCCAGCCCACTGCTGTAGGTCAGGCAGCAATTCGTATGGCGCGCATCAGCACCGCTGGCGCGGGCGACGGGCCGCAGCCCCAGGCTCGCACGCAGGATCGGGTGATCCATGAAATTCTGCCCGACGGCCGGCTGGTCGTGCAGCACGGCGATGCCGTGCGCGGCGAGCTGCCCGGCGGGACCGATGCCGCTCCGCATCAGGATGCAGGGGCTATGGATCGCCCCGGCGCAGAGCACCACCTCGCGCGCCGCGATCTCCTCCCACGCCCCCGTGCCGAAGCGTACCCGCACGCCGCGGGCGCGCCGGCCGGCGAAGAGCACGCGATCGACCAGCGCCTCGCCACGGATCGTCAGGTTCGGCCGGCCGCGCGCGGCTTCCAGATAGCCGTCATTGGTCGTCACCCGCCGGCCATCGCGCAGGTTGATCGGATTGCCGGAAATCCCCTCCCCCGCCGCGGCGTTGAGGTCCGGCTTCCAGGCAAAGCCGGCGGCGAGCCCGGCCGCCTTCAAGGCCAGATCGACCGCGCCCCAGCCGCTTTCAGGCATGCGCCAGACCGGCAGCGGCCCGCCTTTTCGCCGGCCGAGGACGCCGAAATCCGCATCATCCTCGATGGCGTCGAACAAGGGCATGACCTCGGCCGCCGACCAGCCCTCGCAGCCCGCCTCGGCCCAGGCGTCGAAGGCCGCCGGCACGCCGCGGATGGCGATCTGCGCATTCACCGTGGAGGAGCCCCCCAGCGCCTTGCCGCGCCAGTAGAATTTCGGCGCTTGCGCTGCGGTGCGGCGGGTCATCAGCCCCGGCCATTGCCATTCCGCCTGGTGCGCCGGGTCGTGCATGAAGGGGATGATGTTCGGGCTGCGCAGCGCCCAGGGCGCCTCGGCGGCCCGCCAGTCGCGCCCCGCTTCCAGCAGCAGCACCCGCCGGCCGGGATCTTCGGCAAGCCGGGCAGCGAGCGGCGCGCCCGCCGAGCCAGCGCCCACCACGATCACATCCCACATGCTATGCTGGCCTCCGACCTGCCCCGAGAGGCTGCGGCAATGCGTGCGATCTTCGTGATGATCAAGTGCGATATGGGGCAGGCCTATCAGGTCGCCCGGCATCTGGCCGATACGGTCGAGGAGTTGTCGGAGATGTACTCCGTCTCCGGCCAATACGACCTGATGGGCAAGTTCTACCTCGGCGCCGAGCGCGATATCGGGCTTTTTGTCGTTGAGAAGCTGCAGACCGTGCCGGGGGTGAAGGACACCTACACCATCCAGACCTTCAACGCCTTCACCGCCGGCGGCTGAAAGCCGCACGCCAGGCGCCTTCATTCCGCCGCGATCGCCACGCCTGCGCCCTCACAACACCCTTGTGATACCGCAGTGCCGGGGCACTCTTCGATCGTCGGAGGTAACCCGCCATGGCCAGGAAGTTCCTCGCCGCCCTTAGCCTTTCCGCCAGCCTCGTGCTCGGCGGCTGCGTCAATCCCGATGGCTCGCTTAACCCAGGCGCGACGCTGATGGCCGGCGTTGGGGTCGCCGCGGCGACAGCGCTGCTGGTCGGGGCAAGCCGCAGCCCGCCGCCGCCGAGATACTACGCTGGCGGCTATGGCTATCGGCCTGCGCCAGGCTGGTACCGGTGACCGACATCACCCCGGCCCCCAAGGAGGCCACCATGCGCAAACGCATTCTCACCGCCCTCAGCCTCGCTGCCTGCCTCGCGCTTTCGGCCTGCGCCGTCCCCATGGGGGGTGGCTATTACGGCGGCTATCGCGGCGGCTACAGCGTCCCTCGCGTCAGCTACGCAAGCGGCTGGGGCGGCGGCTACCGGCCTTCCTTCTACGGCCATCACGGCGGCTGGGGCGGCGGCTGGCGCCGCCACGGCTGAACCCGGCCGATCGCTCAGGCGAAGCCGAGAAACCCCTCGGCTTCGCGGAGTGGCGCCGATTGCCGCAGCGCCCCTAGGTCGGGCAGCGGCCGGCCGAATTCGGCATCGCCCACGAAGGCCGCCTCGATCGCGGCGGCGACCCGGAGCACCAGGGCATCACCGCCGCGCGGGCCGATGATCTGCAGGCCGAAGGGCATGCCATTGGCATCCAGGCCCATCGGTAGGCTGAGCGCCGGGTGACCGGACAGCGTGACGTAATAGACCATCGCCAGCCAATGGATGTAGCTCTGCATCGGCCGGCCATCGACTTCGGCGGGAAACAATTCCCGCCAGGGACGTGGGCTGATGCCGACCGTGGGCGCGATCAGCACGTCATGTTCGGCGAAGAACTGCTGGAACGAGAGATACAGCCGCTGCTGCGCGGCCTGCGCGGCGGCGACATCGCCCAGGGTATAGCCGCGTGCTTCCTCAACATTGGCGATCACGTTCGGCCCGCAATCGGCCGGGCGCTCGCGCACCTTGGCGTCGTGCGCGCTTATCACGCCAACCGCGCGCAGCACCTGGAACGCCGCATCGCCGCCGGTGCAATCCGGATGCGCCGCGACGGCACGGGCGAACATCGGCGCCAAAGCAGCGGCACGGGCGCGCAGCGCGGCGCGGATCGCTGCCTCGCTCGGCGCCTGGCCGAAATCCTCGGTAAACGCGAGGCGCAGGCTCGCCAAGTCGATCGGCGGCAGCGGTTCAACCGGCGCGGAGAGCGGGCGAGAGATCGGATCGCGCCCATCCTCGCCGGCCATGACTGAGAGCATCAGCGCGACATCGGCCACCTCTCGCCCCATCGGCCCGTAGGAACTGAGATGGCTCCAGCCATGTGCGCGATGCGGCGCGGCGATGATGCCGGCGCCCGGGCGCATGCCGATGATGCCGCAAAACGACGCGGGGTTGCGGAGCGAGCCGCCCATGTCAGAGCCCGTGCAGAGCGGTACCATATGGCAGGCCAGCGCCGCCGCCGAACCGCCCGAGGAGCCGGCCGCCGAAAGTGCCGGGTTGAAGGGATTCCCGGTCGCCCCATAGACGCGGTTGCGGGTATTCGCGCCCAGGCCGAATTCCGGCGTATTGGTCTTGCCGAGGATAATCGCGCCCGCCGCGCGCAGCCGGGCGACGGTCAGGTAATCCTGCTTCGGCACATGGTTGGCGAAGATCGGGCTACCGAAGGTGGTCCGAAGACCGGCCGTCTCCTCCAGATCCTTCACCCCGATCGGCAAGCCATGCAGGGCACCCAGCGCCTCGCCCCGCATCACCGCCGCCTCTGCCGCCTGGGCGGCGGCGCGGGCGCCTTCCACATCCAGCGCGACGAAGGCGTTCACCGCCGGGTTCACCGCCTCGATGCGCGCCAGACAGCTTTCGAGGAGTTCGCGCGGCGAGAGTTGACGCCGGCCGATCAGCGCGCGCGCCGTGCGGGCGGGAAGATCGCAGGGTTCGGTCATGGCAGGGCCTCCGGTCCAGGTGCAGCGCGGGATCAATAACCCAGCGCGAGCCCGTCCTTGCGCGGATCGCTGCCGGCGATGAGCACGCCGCGCTTGCGGTCGATCAGGATCGCCTGGCCGCCGCCATGTGGCTTTTCAACCAGATTGATCTTGTGGCCGAGCCGCGTGAGTCGGTCGATCACCGCCCCGGGCACGCCGCGCTCGACCTCCACCGGCCCATCACCCGGGGCGGGGAAGACACGCGGGCAATCCAGCGCTTCCTGCACGTCCAGGCCAAACTCGAAGTGGTTGGTCAGGAACAGGCTCTGGCCCATGGGCTGGAAATGCCCGCCCATGACGCCATAGGGCATGATCGCCTCGCCATCCTTCATCACCATGCCTGGGATGATCGTGTGCATCGGCCGCTTGTCGCCATCGATGCAGTTCGGATGGCCTTCCTGCAGGCGGAAGCCGAAGCCGCGATTGTGCAGCATCACGCCCGACCCCTCGGCCAGGATGCCCGAGCCGAAGGATTGGAACAGCGAGTTGATGAAGGAGCAGGCATTGCCCTCACCATCGACGACGCAGAGATAGACGGTGTCCTTGTGGCGGTGCCAGTCACTCTCCCCGGCCGGCGGCAACTCCGCCATC
>CAITYE010000196.1 GCA_903896535.1 uncultured Paracraurococcus sp. | reverse complement strand
TCGCGGCCAAGGCGGTGGAGGAGCTTTACGGGTCGATCAAGGCCAATGGCGGGACCCACAAGATGGTTGACCGCATGCAGACCCGGGCCGAGCTTTACGCTACCATTGGCTACCATGATTACGAGGCGCTGGATCAGACGTTGGTGAAAACGATCATCCCCCAGGCCATGCCGCAGCGGGGCTGAGGCTCGACAGCGGCGCGCCAGCCGGGGATGCTGGCGACGCGCCCAGAGAAAGGGAAAACCCATGTCCGAAGCCACGCCGACCATCGCCCAGAAGGCCTCCTACCCCATCGAGGTGCAGGAGGGGCGGACCTATTACTGGTGCACCTGCGGCAACTCGAAGAAGCAGCCGCTTTGCGATGGCAGCCATAAGGGTGGGGCCTTCGCCCCGCTTGCCTGGACTGCGCCGGAGACGACCACGGTGCGGATGTGCGGCTGCAAGCACACGGGCAAGGCGCCTCTCTGCGACGGCAAGCACAAGTCGCTTTAGAGCGCGATGCGTTGCGGCGGAATCGCCGAAGGCGCTGAATCGCGCGATCCAACACATGCTAGAGCGGGCTGCGTGAACGCATGTGAACGCAGCATGCTCTAGGCGCGACGAACCGGCCGCTCTCCCAAGGGCAGCCGGCCGCAGCCTGTCATACCAGCGGTTAAACCCTTTGACCGCTGGTATTGGCTTTTTCGGGCCCTCAAGCGCCGGGCGGAAGCCTCTGGTTCCTGGCCTGCACGGCATTGGCTGCGGCGCCCGTTCGGCCGCTTGGCACGAGTCACAGCCTCGCGCCGCTGGTATCAGCCGCTTGCTGCGCCCAGCCAGACATCCTGCGCCTGCGTCACCACCTGCGCCGCGCGTGCCGCCATCTCCGCTTCGGTGATGCTGCTGATGGGGTGGTCGACCACCACCGGTACCAGCCCCGGCATGCCCAGCGCGGCGCGGGTCAGCCGCGTCTCCCGCAGGAATTCGGTGGTGATGATCACCGCCGCCGGCACGCCCAACTGCTCCAGCGCAATGCCGTCCCGCACGCAGCAGGAACAGCAGGACCCGCAATCGCCGATCGCGGTCAGCACGATGTCGCACTCGGCGGCGATCTTCCCGATCAGCTCCGGCGCCGCATCCTTCGAGAAGCTGTGCTTCACGTAGTAGTTCGTCGCGGCGAAGCCATGCAGGGCGCCAAGCCCGGCCAGGCTGGCCCGGAGCAGCTTGTTCGCGTTCCACTTGCTGTTGTCGAGGATGCCGAGGCGAAGTCCCGCCAGGGACCGTGGCCGGGCCGTTGTCGGCGTCACGTGATGGTCCAGCGCCCCACGGGGGTCGTAGACCGGGTGCATCTCCAGCCGCGTCATCGGCATGTTGCTAACCTTCCGTCAGAGCGCGCAGGTGCCATCGATGCAGACCGGCCCCGCGGCTGCTGCATCCGTACCGATCCCCTTCAGCACCGGCGTGTTCATATGCCCCCAACCCGGGATGAACAGGGAAAAGCGCCCAGCCTCCCCGCCCATGACGAAGACGTGGATGTTATCGGGGCTGGGCACGATCGGGATCCGGCTATCCGGGTCGCGCTTCACCCATTTCGGCAGGTTGCGATTGTAGACCTTGCCGTAGCGGTGATCGCGGGAAATTTTGCGGAACGCATTGCCGCTATGCATCCACAGATAATGCCGGATGTCGCTACGGGTCCAGCCCGCGCGGGCGATATCATTGGCGTGCTCCAGCCCCAGCACAACGGCACAATGACCGCCCAGCACCGCGTTGTTGCTGGCGATGGTGCTCATCGCGCTGCACATCGTATCGAGGATGCCTTCGGGGTCATTGCATTGATGGTCGGTGACGCTATGCGGCGCTTCGGCTGCCATGGCGAAGACCGTGCTGTCGCTTGGCGCGTAGCCCATTTCGACGTGATAGGGCGCGAAGGGGCTTTGGGCTTCGTTCTCACAGACGCAATAACTGTACTTGGCCGGATTGCCGAGCGTGCATTTGTCGAGCTCCGCCGGCCAGCCGCCGCCGACATTCAACATCATCAGCCGGATCGCGCGGCCGATGGTGGCATTGGCGCGATTGCCTGAGCCAAAGGCGTTGCAGCCACCATTCATGCCGATCTCGGCCGCGAGTGGCCCGTTCACGATGACCAGCGGCGCCGCGACATGGGTGGTGGCCTGCACCCCGTTTAGGTTGAAGGCGCGGTCGGTGATCGCCTGCATCGCCGCCCGCACCACGGGCGCATAGTCCGGCCGGCAGCCCGCCATCACCATGTTGATGGCCATCACCTCCCGCGTCAGCAGGCCCCAGCGCGGGGCGACCCGGCATTCCTCGAATTGTGCCTCGCCCCCCAGGGCGGCGACCACCGCGGCGACCTTCTCGGGCGTCGGCGGCACCACCGGCAGGCCGTCGGTGAAGCCGCGCTCGTAATACCATTCGATGAGGTCGGTCCCGACCGGCACCTGGCCGCGCGCATCGGTGCCGTTATGCAGCTCCCGCTCCAGGCTGCCGTCCATGGCGTCTCTCCGGTTTCCCGCCGGCAGCATTGGGGAAGGCCGGCGGTTGTGCAACCCGCGGCGGCAGCTGCGCCAGCAGCCGCCATGCGCCAAGCGGGGGCGGCGAGGGTCGAGGCCACGAAGCGGCAGCTCGGTAGAGTTACCTCGCCTCGAACGCTGCTGCCCGAGGCCGATCCGCCAACCAGCCGGAGCACAGCGCAGCATCGACCGCGTCCAGCCCGGCCTGGGTGATGGTGATGGAGGGGCGGCAGAGGAGGGGCCGGAAAAGGGCCGGCATGGCGGGGCTTAGAGCACAAGACAGTAACTCGAGCAGGTTACCTGCTCTAGGCTTGCAGCCGGACGAATTGCGCCGGCCGGCCGAGCCCCGCCTCCGCCAGGGATTGCACCGCCGCCGCGAGGCAGCGCGCCATGCCGTCTTCCAGCGAGACCGCCGGCGCATAGCCCATTGCCTGGCGTGCCCGATTGATGCTGAGGGCGCCGCGGCGCGGCACCAGGCCGCTCGGTGGGGCCGCCCGGATGGCCAGATCCGGCACCCAGCGCCGGAGGATGCCAACGAGGTCGAGCAGGCTGCAGCCCTCGCCCCGAGTAATATTGAAGATCCCGTCCGGCGCGCCCGGATGCAGCAGGGCCAGGACCAGCCCCTCGGCGGCATCTTCGACGAAGGTGAAGTCGAACCGGGCGGCCGGATCGTGCAGCACCAGCGGTGCCCCCGCCAAGGCATGCTCGACAAAGATTTGGGTGATCCGGCGGTTGATGTCGCCCGGGCCATAGACGGCGGAGGGGCGGACGATCACGCAGGGCAGGCGGAAGTTGCGGGCGAAGGACTGCACCAGCACCTCGCTGGCCAGCTTCGCCCCGCCGTAGATGTCCCGCGGCTGTAGCGGATGGTCCTCGTCCGCGGGCTCAGCGGCGAAATCGCCATAGACAGTGGTGGAGGAGACGAAGACCAGCCGTTCCACCCAGGCCGCCTGCCTGAGCGCGCCAAGCAGTGTGGTGGTCGAGCGGATCATGCTGTCATAGGCTTCCGCGGGATGCGCGTTCGCGTGGGCGGGCAGGGGCACCCCGGCCAGATGCGCCACATGCGTCGGGCGATAGGTCTCGAGGACGCCCGCCATGACCCGTGGATCCGCTGCATCCCCTTCGACCAACTCGCAGGTGGCGCGCAGGGCGCCGAGCCGTTCGGCGAGCGCCAGGTGTTCCACCCGCGTCAGCGGCGCGCAGTAGCGCCGCATATTATCCAGCACCACGACCGCATGGCCGAGGGCGTGCAGGCGCTTGACGAGGTGCGAGCCAATGAAGCCGGCGCCCCCGGTGACGAGGACCCGGCGACCGCCACTGAGACCAGCGGCCGGGTGCGGCTGCGGGTCATCGTCCCATCCCGGCGTCTCGCTTGCATGCATGCTCCGAACCTCTCCGTGGCGTGATCGACAGCGGCATGAGGCGCCGGCGCGAGGCGTATTTTTTCGTGGCCCTACGGATCGCGGAACTCACATCGGGAATAGCGGGGAACACGATCGGGTCACTGCCGGGCGGGCGGTCGGCCGGGGCGTGATCGGTCACCCTGGCGCAGGGGCGCTGCGGCGGGCAGGCTACGTCCGCGCGGCCTTCCTGCCAGGGTCGCGTTCGCCATCGCAGGGAAGCCCCGAATGTCAGTCGTCGAAACCGAGCGCCACGGCCAGATCCTCGTCGTGCGGATGAACCGCCCCGAGCGGCTGAACGCGCTCAACCACGAAATGCGTGTCGAGCTTGCGCGCGTTTGGACCGAGTTCCGCCACGATGCGGGGCTGGAGGTGGCGATCCTCACCGGCACC
>CAITYE010000195.1 GCA_903896535.1 uncultured Paracraurococcus sp. | reverse complement strand
GCTCTAGAGCATGCTGCGTTCACATACGTTCACGCAGCCCGCTCTAGCATGTGTTGGATCGCGCGATTCAGCGCCTTCGGCGATGCCGCCTCAACGCATCGCGCTCTAGGCGCTGAGCGCCTTGGTCATCTCCGGCGGCGCCGTCCGCTCTCGCTTGGCAAGCAGCTTGTTCAGCGCATGCACATAGGCGCGGGCGGCCGCGACGATGGTGTCGGTATCGGCGCCCTGGCCATCGACCAGCTTGCCGTGTTCCTCCAGCCGCACGGTGACGCGCGCCTGCGCATCCGTACCGCCGGTCACGCTCTGCACAGCAAAAAGCTTCAGCGCGACGTCATGCGGAAAGGCCTGGCGGATCGCCACAAAGGTGGCATCGACCGCGCCGTCGCCGGTCGCCATGCCGTCCCGCCGCTCGCCATCCACTTCCAGCGCCAGGGTCGCCATCGGCCGCACGCCGAGGCCGGTGGCCACCGTCAGCCCGACCAGCTTCACCCGGTCATTGCCGCGCACCACCTCGTCATCGACCAGCGCTGCGACGTCCTCGTCGTAGACCACCTTCTTGCGGTCGGCGAGGTCCTTGAAGCGACGGAAGGCGTCGTTGAGTTGGTTGTCGCCGACATTGCCATAGCCCATGGCCTTCAGCTTGTCGCGAAAGGCGGCCCGGCCGCTGTGCTTGCCGAGGACGAGCGAGTTGGTGGACCAGCCGACGCTTTCGGGCGTCATGATCTCGTAGGTGGAGGCGTCCTTCAGCACGCCATCCTGGTGAATGCCCGATTCATGAGCGAAGGCGTTGCGCCCGACGATCGCCTTGTTCGGCTGCACATCGAAGCCGGTGATGGTCGAAAGCAGCTTGGAGGTCTTCAGGATGCGCTCAGAACTGATGCCGTTCTTCACGGGAATGGCGTCATGGCGCGTGCGCAGCGCCATCACCACCTCCTCCAGGCTGGCATTGCCGGCACGCTCCCCGATGCCATTGATCGTGCTTTCGATCTGCCGCACCCCGGCGCGGATCGCCGCCAGGGTATTGGCAACCGCGAGGCCGAGGTCGTTGTGGTTGTGCGCGGAGAAGATCACCCGGTCGGCGCCCGGCACCCGTTCGCGCAGCATGGTGAAGATGCGGATCATATCCTCCGGCACCGCGTAGCCGACGGTGTCGGGGACATTGATGGTGGTGGCGCCCGCCTTGATCGCCGCCTCGACGCAGCGGCAGAGGAAATCGGGCTCGGTCCGGGTGCCGTCCTCGGCCGACCATTCGACATCATCGGTGTGCTGGCGGGCCAGGGAGACGCTGCTGGTCACCAGGTCGAGCACCTGGTCCGGCTCCAGCCGCAGCTTCACCCTCATGTGCAGCGGGCTGGTCGAGACGAAGGTGTGGATGCGCTTGCGCGCCGCCGGCTTCACCGCCTCGGCCGCGCTCAGGATATCGGCCGGGGCGGTACGGGACAGGCCGCAGACCACCGGGCCGTCCTTGGCGAAGCGCTGGGCGATCTTCTGCACACTCTCGAAATCGCCGGGCGAGGCGATCGGGAAGCCGGCTTCCATGACATCGACACCGAGCTCGGCCAGCGCTTCGGCCATGCGGAGCTTTTCCTCGATGTTCATCGAGAAGCCCGGCGACTGCTCGCCATCGCGGAGCGTGGTGTCAAAAATAATGACGCGGTCGGGGTCGAGCGTGCCGAAGCTCGGATGCGTGACGGGCATGAGGAGACGTTCCTTGGGAAATATCGTTGAGCCGCGGGCGGGCGCGGGGCGCCCCAGCTTCCCCTGGGCAGGCCCCGGCATTCCGCCGGGCGTCAGGCCCAGGGGCGCGTAAGTCGAAGGAGGAGAAGCGCGCGCAGGGGACCAGCGGGCAAGCCGCTATCAGGTCCGGCGAGGATGGCGCGCGAGGTCATTCCATAAAAACATTAGACGAGGCTGGCCCGGCAAGTAAAGCCGCACCGGCGTGGGCACGGTTGCGTGTCGCGCATGCCTCCCCTATACGCGACGCTTCCCGCAGCCGGTCGGCATCGGCGGCAACATGCGCGCGAGTTTGAGATGAAGCCCGATACCCACCCCGACTACCACGAGATCAACGTCGTCATGACGGACGGCACTGCCTTCAAGACCCGGTCCTGCATGGGCAAGGAAGGCGATACGCTGCGGCTGGACATCGACCCGAAGAGCCACCCGGCCTGGACGGGCGTGCAGCGGATCGTCGATAGCGGCGGCCAGGTGGCGAAGTTCAACAAGAAGTTCGCCGGCATCGGCGCCCGCAAGAAGTGACCCTTCCCGGCCCCTTGAAGCCGGGGCCGGCGCTTCCCACCTCCTTGCTGTTCGAGGCGCCCTGACGGGGCTTCGGATGCGGCCATCGACCGCCGGTGCCCAGATGGGGCCGGTTCCGGCCGAAGTCCGCCCACGCAACGGACCTTGCTTGTCAAGGAGGTTCTCCATGAACGGTTTCGATTTCTCTCCGCTTTTCCGCTCGGCCATCGGTTTTGATCGGCTGGCCCGGACCCTTGAGGCTGCGCGGGTTCCCGCCGAGCCGCAGGGCTACCCTCCCTACAACATCGAAAAAACTTCGGACGATACCTACAGCCTCACCCTCGCCGTCGCCGGCTTCGGCCCGGAGGATATCGAGGTTGTGGTGAAGGAAAACGTCCTGAGCATCGCCGGCCGCGCCCCGAAGGCCGAGGATGGCGGCCGCTTCCTGCATCGCGGCATCGCCGGACGTGCCTTCGAACGACGCTTCGTGCTGGCCGATCACCTGTTGGTCGATACGGCCCGCCTGGAGCACGGCTTGCTCTACCTGACCCTGCGCCAGGTCGTGCCGGAGGCGTTAAAGCCGCGGCAAATCCCGGTTCTCGGTGGGCAGCCGCGCCAGGTCGAGGCGAATGAGCAAACGGTGACGGCCGCCGCCGCCTGACGGCCCGGCCCATCACGTCTGCAATCCCCGCCCGGCCGCTCGCGGCCGGGCGGCCCCTTATCCGCTCCGCATTCGCTATTTGCTGGGGCGGTTGAAAAACGCATCCGCGGCCGAGCGATGCGCACCTTTGCGGGCAATCTCCGCCTCGACGCGGGCGATCTCCGCCTGCAGGGTGCGAATATAGGCCTCCAGTTCCGCCAGCCCCCAAGCGTCCAGACTGGGCTGGGCGAGCCCGGCCGGTTTCGTGCGTGGCTCCGTGTCCTCCAGCATGGCCATCCCCTCCCCCTCGACCTGTGCCGCCAGCAACCGGGCCTTTGACCCCGGGCATCCCCTTCACTATACCCCGCCCGACGCCGCTAGGGGACGCCATGACGCGGCTCCGCCGCAGGCCCTTAAGGTTTTGCCGATGACCCAGCCACTGATGCCGAAGGCCACCGCCGTGTGGCTGATCGATAAGACCTCCCTCACCTTTGAACAGGTCGCCGACTTTGTCGGCATGCACCCGCTGGAAGTCCAGGCGATCGCCGATGGTGAGGTGGCGCAAGGCATCATCGGGTATGACCCGATCGCCAATGGTCAGGTCAGCCGAGAGGAAATCGCCCGCTGCGAGGCGGATGCCACGGCCCGGCTGCAACTTGCCGCCTCTGCGCTGCCGCCCCCCAAGGCCCGCGGCAAGGGGGCGCGCTACACCCCCGTGGCCAAGCGCATCGACCGGCCGGACGGTATCGCCTGGGTGCTCCGCAACCACCCCGGGCTGCCGGACGCGGCGCTCGGCAAACTGTTGGGCACCACCAAGGACACCATCGCCAAGGTCCGTGATCGGACGCATTGGAACAGCACGAATATCAAGCCGCGAGATCCGGTGACCCTCGGCCTCTGCACCCAATCGGATCTGAACGCGGCATTGCTCGCGGCTTCTCTCAAGCTCAGCCCCGTCACCATGGCGCCGCTCGACTCGGAAAACGACGCGGCCTGAGGCGGTGTGGCGGGACCCTCGCCAGGACCCGGACCCTGATCGAGGCTGAGCGCATGCTGGACGACCGGGAAACCCTTTTGCGGCGCCTGCACGAGTTGCGCAGTGAGCATCGCGACCTTGATTCCGTCATCGCCCGCCTCAGCGACAGCCTCTCAGACCAATTGCCCGTGCAACGGCTGAAGAAGCGAAAGCTGAAGCTGAAGGACGAGATCGCCTGGCTGGAGAGCCGCATTGTCCCCGACATCATCGCCTGACGCCGCCGCGCCGCTGGTCGGCGTTATCATGGGAAGCCGCTCCGACTGGGAGACCATGCGCCACGCGGTGGAGATCCTGGACGCGCTGGGCATTCCTTGCGAAGCCCGAGTCGTCTCGGCGCATCGCACGCCACGGCGGCTGGTCGATTACGCCGAAGGCGCGCGCGACCGGGGCCTTAAGGTCATCATCGCCGGCGCCGGCGGCGCGGCGCATCTACCCGGGATGGCCGCCAGCATGACCGCCCTGCCGGTGCTGGGGGTGCCGGTCGAAAGCCATGCGCTGAAAGGCATGGATAGCCTGCTTTCCATTGCCCAGATGCCGGGTGGCATACCGGTCGGGACGCTGGCGATCGGCCGCAGCGGGGCGATGAATGCCGGCCTTTTGGCAGCCGCCATCCTGGCCCTTGCGGACCCGGCGCTAGCCCGCCGCCTCGATGCCTGGCGTGCGGCGCAGACCGCGGGAATCCCGGATTCGCCGACGTGAACGCGCCGCTGCCGCCGGGGGCGCGGATTGGCATCCTCGGCGGCGGGCAGCTCGGCCGGATGTCGGCGATGGCAGCCGCGCGATTGGGCTATCTTTGTCATGTCTATGCGCCAGAGGCTGACAGCCCCGGCATGCTGGTTGCTGCCAAGCGGACCGTTGCCGCCTATGACGACGTGCCGGCACTGCGCCGATTCGCGGCCAGCATCGACGTCGCGACCTTCGAGTTCGAAAACGTCCCGGCGGCGACCCTCGATGCGCTCGCCCCCCTGGTGCCCTGTCGCCCGGGCGTAACGGCCCTGCGGATCTGCCAGGACCGGCTGCAGGAAAAACGCTTCCTGGCCGCCGCTGGGGTGCCGGTTGCCCCTTGGCACGCGGTCGAGTCGGAGGCCGATCTCGCGGCCGGACTCGCCGCCATTGGCTTGCCGGCGGTGCTGAAGACCACGCGACTCGGCTATGACGGGCGCGGCCAGGCGATGCTCCGCACGGCTGAGGACGCCGCTATTGCGTTTGTGCGACTCGCGCCCAAGCCTTTGATTTTGGAAGCATTCGTTCCCTTCATCGCCGAGCTGTCAGCGATCGTCGTGCGCGCCGCGGACGGCACAAGCGCGACGTTTGATCCGACCGAAAACCGGCACGAGCACCATATCCTCGACCTTAGCTTCGCCCCGGCCCGCATCCCCGCCGAGGTCGCCGCCCGGGCAAGGGAATATGCGGTCGCCGCCGCGGCGGGCCTGGATCTGATCGGCGTGCTCGCGCTGGAGTATTTTCTGCTGCCGGACGGGCAACTCCTGGGCAACGAGATGGCCCCAAGGCCGCATAATTCCGGGCATTGGACGATGGATGCCTGCCTGTGCAGCCAATTCGATCAGCACATCCGGGCCATAGCCGGCCTGCCGCTTGGCTCAACCGAGCGCCACCACGACGTCGTGATGAAGAATCTGGTAGGTCCGGCCGCCATGACTCGCTGGCCGGAGCTGCTTTCGTTGCCGGATGTGGTGCCGCACCTTTATGGCAAGCAGGACGCGCGGCCTGGTCGAAAAATGGGCCATATCAATCGCTTGCTTCCCTTGGGTCGCCTCGCGGCCGGGGACGAGGCGACCTGTCTGCGGGGCCTGTGACGTAAAAGCCATGGGCACCTGTGGCGATCTTGCCACAATACCCCGGAAATGGTCCCTTGCCGGGTGCCCAGCCTGCAAAAACCGGTGTAGGACATGACGTACGCGGTGCTGGGCGAGGGACGTCCTTCGGGTCAGGGCAGCGAATTGATTGCGTTAATAGGATCGAGGAGACACCTGATGACCCTCAAGCAGGCCCTTCTCGGGGCGACGGTACTGGCAGTTCTGCCGATGGCAGCACAGGCCCAGACCACGACGACCCGCAGGAGCACGACGACCACCCCAACCACGCAGTACGTGGCCCCCACGGCCGCTCCTGCAGCGACCTACGCTCCGGCCCCGGTTGTAGCGCCGGTTCCGGCGTACAACCCCAACATCATTAGCGGCCTCTACATCTCCGGCGGTATCGGCGGGGATATGGCGCTGAACTCGAACGCGTCCGGCATTCAGACGCAGTACAAGGCCGGCTATGTCGGCGTTGGCGCCATCGGCTACGGCTTTGGCAACGGCTTCCGGGCGGAAGTCGAAGCAAACTTTCGGCAGAACGCCATCGATAAGGTGAAGTTCGCCAGCGTGACCCAGGGCGGCTCCGGTTATCTGAACAACTGGGCCGGCATGGTGAACGGCCTTTATGACTTCGACATCGGTGGGCCGATCACCCCCTACGTCGGCGTCGGCGTCGGCATGGGCCAGGTGCAGTTGTCTGGGGTGCGCGGCACGGTCAGCCAGGCGCAGACCGCGACCGTCCCGGGCGCGGCGACGGCTTATTACGCCAATGACATCAGCTCCTGGCAGTTTGCCTATCAGGCGATCGTCGGTGGCGCGTGGAACATCGGCAACGGCCTGGCGTTCACCCTCGAATACCGCTTCTTCGGGACGACGCAGCCGAACCTCGGCATCAGCCGCAGCAGCAACAACGCTGCCTACCCGAATGTTGGCAATGTCCCGCATTACGCCAACTTCCAGAACATGCACAACTCGCTGCTGCTGGGCTTCCGCTACGCGTTCAACCAGCCGGCTCCGCCAGTTCTGACGGAGACGATGCAGTGCCCGTCCCGCACCTACCTAGTCTTCTTCGACTGGAACAAGCACAACCTGACGGAACGTGCGCGGCAGATCATCGCCGAGGCGGCGACCACCTCTCGTCAGCCCGCTGCCGCGAACTGCCCGGCAGTCAGCAGGATGGAAGTGACCGGCCACACCGACAATACTGGTACGGCTGCTTACAACCAGCGTCTGTCGGTGCTGCGCGCCGAAGCCGTTGCCAACGAGCTCGTCCGCCGCGGTGTGCCGCGCAACGAGATCGGCGTCTCCGGTGTCGGCTTCTCGCAGCCGCTCGTGCAAACCGCCGCGAATACCCGCGAGCCGCAGAACCGGCGCGTCGAGATCGTGTCGAAGTAATCGCGGTACCTACCGCGACTTGGGAAAGGGGCCGGCTCGCCGGCCCCTTTTTTTATGCGTCCTCGGCGCTTCGGCCCAAGAAGCCGTCCTCGTCATAAGCAACCCGGTTTCTCCCGGCCTGCTTCGCCCGATACAGCGCAGCATCTGCCCGAGCGAGCGCTTGCTCCCAGCTCTCCCGCGCCTGGCGCACGGCGATGCCGGCGGATACGGTGACATTGCCCAGCGCCCGGCCGGTCGCGCGCACGGAATAGGTCTGCGCGGCCACGGCGTCGCGCATCTGCTCCGCCACCCAGATCGCTTTGGCCAAATCATGACGCGGTAGCAGGACGAGGAATTCCTCCCCGCCATAGCGACCGCTGCGGACGTCCTCGGCGCCACATTCCCTGAGGGTCAGGGCGACACGGCGCAATACGGCATCCCCCACCGGATGCCCCCAGGCGTCGTTCAGCGCCTTGAAGCGATCAATATCGAGGATGGCCAACGCGAAGCTGCTGCCATCGGCGTCCGCCGCCTCGGCGCAGCGCGCCGCCTCCTGCTCCATGGCCCGTCGATTCGGCAGGCCGGTGAGCGCGTCGGTCCGCGCTTCAAGCAAGGCTGCCTCCAGCCGCTGCTGCAGATCAGCCACCGCCTGGGCCGAGACTTCCAGGCGTTCACCCATGATCGCGCTGCGGCGGGCCATCTCCTCAGTCGCCGCGCTTATGCGCTGCAGGGCCTCGACCAGGCCTTCGCCAGAGGCCAGGTCACGACCGAAAACACCAAGCGAACGCCCATAGGAATCGGTCTGCCCGCTGGCTTCCGCCACCAGCCCCAAAAACTCGACGGTCAGGGCATGCAGGCGTTCGGAGGTCTCCACCAGCGACTTCGATTCGCGCCGCGAATCGAAGAACCGGCCATGCACCTCCCGCATCAGCGCTTCGGTGATCGGTGTCTCGGAGTGCAGATAGCCGTCGAGCAGACGAATCAGCGGCCGATTCACGCCCCCGTGGTAGTCGAACCAAATGGCGAAATGCTGCGGCGAGGGCGCGATGCCATGCCGCAGCAGAGAGGACATGGCGGCATGCGCCATCGCCACCGTCCGCTCCCGCGGCGGGTCGGCATTCTGATTCTCCGGCGCTGCTGGCTCCATCGGTCGGGCGCATCCTGGACGACCTTCGCCGCCAAGCTCTAGCCGGAGGAGGTTAAGAAGCCCTGAGTGTCGCGCGGCCCCGCGCCCGGATGCGCGGCTAGAGCATGCTGCGTTCACATGCGTTCACGCAGCCCGCTCTAGCCTTTGTTGGATCGCGCGATTCAGCGCCTTCGGCGATTCCGCCTCAACGCATCGGGCTCTAATCGAAGGCGATCAGTTGGCGCACCACATGGCCGGTTTTCAGCCGCGCGAAGCCCTCGTTGATTTCCTCCAGCCGCAGCTTGCCGCTGATCAGGTGATCGAGCTTCAGCCGCCCCTGCTGCCAGAGCGAGAGCAGGCGCGGCATATCCGTGCGGAAGTGATTGGAGCCCATGGAGGAGCCCTGAATCTTTCGCTCCCGCAGAAAATCGAAGCCGTGCAGCTCGATCCTCTGGCCGAAGGGGACCATGCCGATGATGGTCGCCGTCCCGCCGGGCCGCAGCATGGCGAAGCTCTGCTCGGCAGTGGTCTTCAGGCCCAGCGCCTCGAAGCTGAACTCGACCCCGCCCTGGGTGAGGTCCTTCACCGCCTGCACCGGGTCGTCATTGCCGACCAGCACCAGATCAGTCGCCCCCATGATCTTCGCCAGCTCCAGCTTCTCCGGCAGGGTATCGAGCGCGATGATGCGGGAGGCACCGGCGAGCGCCGCGCCGTTCACCGCGGCCAAACCGACCCCGCCGCAGCCGATCACCGCAACCGTGGCGCCCGCCGGGATGCGCGCGGTGTTGATCACCGCGCCGACGCCCGTCATCACCCCGCAGCCGACCAGCGTCGCGCGATCGAGCGGGATCTCCCGGTCGATCTTCACCAGCGCGTTCTCGTGCACCAGCAGTTGCTCCGCGAAGGCGGAGAGATTCAGAAATTGGTGCATCGGTTCCCCGCCCCGCCAGGACAGGCGACGCGACTGGCCGGGTTGCATCTTCACCTCGGTATTCTCGCACAACACCGTCCGCCCCTGGGTGCATTGCTGGCAGGCGCCACAGAAGACGCTGAGGCAGCCGATTACGTGATCGCCGGGCTGCAGGTAGGTGACATCGGCGCCCACCTGCTCGACCACGCCGGCCACCTCATGGCCGGGAACGGTGGGCAGTGGATGCGGGTAGAGCCCCTCGATGAAATGCAAGTCCGAATGGCAGAGCCCGGCATAGGCGGCGCGAACCAGCACCTCCCGCGCCTTGGGCTTGGTCAGGCTGACCTGCTCGACAGTCAGCGGCTGGTTCACCTCGTGCAGAATGGCGGCTTTCATGGTTATCTCCCCCTGCTGTCGCCATTCTGCACGGGCGGTATAGTCCCGGCCAACACCTTCCTTGGAGGACCCCGATGAGCCAGGACCTGCTGGTCGAAAAGCAGGACGGCGTCGCCCTGCTGACGCTGAACCGCCCGGACGACCTGAACGCGCTGGGCGGCAACATGATGACCATGCTGCTGGCCGCCCTGCATGAGCTGACGCTCGACCTGGAGGTCGGCTGCGTGGTGCTGACCGGCGCCGGGCGCGGCTTCTGCGCGGGCGGGGACATGAAGTCCCGCGCCGCTGGCACCCGTCCGTTGGAAGGCACGCCGGAGCAGATGCGCCTCAACCTCCGCAGCCGCATGCATGCGGCGCAGCTGCTGCACGAAATGCCCAAGCCCACCATCGCCATGGTGAACGGCGTGGCGGCCGGCGCGGGCATGTCCTTGATGCTGGCCTGCGACATGCGCTTCATCGGCCATGCCGCACGCATGGGCACGGCCTTCGCCCGCATGGGTTTTTCCGGCGATTTCGGCGGCCACTGGTTCCTCAACCGCCTGGTCGGCCCGGCCAAGGCGCGGGAGCTGTACTTCACCGCCGAAGTGATCGATTCGACGGAAATGGAGCGCCTCGGCCTCTGCAATTACCGCTACGCCGATGCCGAGCTGCACGAGAAGACCATGGCTTTTGCAAAGAGGCTGGCCGCCGGCCCGCGCATCGCCTGGCACCATATGAAGCGCAACATGAAAGTGGCCGAAGAAGGCACGCTGGCCGATGCGCTGGATGCCGAAAGCTTCGGCATGATGCGCTGCCGGGAGACTGAGGACCACAAGGAGGCACTCAAAGCCTTTGTCGAAAAGCGCCCGCCCGCCTTCAAGGGGCGTTGACGAAAGCCGGGCGGCCGCGCCATGGGGCCGCCCGCAACCGAGGAGAGACCGCGTGTCCACCACCCCACCGGGCCCCGTCTATCTCCGCTGGCGTGCCGGCCGTCCGGCGCCTGAGGAGGAGCGTTTCGCCGATCTCGACGCAGCACTCGATGCCGTCGAGGCCCGGTGGGAGGCGCTGAAGGATTTCTCGCCGCAGATCCTGGACCATCGCAAGGTGCTGATGGTCAGCACCGCCGAGCTGCTGGAGATGGCCGAAGAGGAGGAGGAGGAGGAGGGCGGCGCCGGGTAACGCCGCCCGTTTTCAGAACCGCAGTTGCACCGCCTGGCGCACCAGCGGCAGGCGCCGCACCTCCGCCAGCACCGGCTCCGGCAACGGCCCGTCCAGCGAGACCAGGCAGACCGCATCCCCGCCCGAGGTCGCTCGGCCCAGGTGGAAGGTGGCTATATTGATCCCGGCATTCGCCAGCGCCATGCCGAAGCGGCCGATGAAGCCGGGCTTGTCTTCGTTCGTCACGTACAGCATGTGCGGCGCGAAATCCGCCTCGACGGCGATGCCCTTGATCTCGACCAGCCGTGGCCGCGCCTCGCCCACCAGCGTGCCGGCGACCGATCGCTCCTGCCCAGCGGTCACCACCGTAATCCGCAGCAGGGACGCATAATCGCCGCGCCGCTCCACCACCGTCTCGGCGACGTCGATCCCGCGCTCCCGCGCCACGACCGGCGCGTTGACCATGTTCACCGCGCCCAGCAGGGGCCCCAGCACGCCGGCCAGCGCGGCGGCGGTCAGCGGCCGGCGGTTCAGCTCCGCCACATGCCCTTCGTATTCCACGCGGATCGCCTGCGGCGCACCTTCGGCTGCCGCGGTCAACTGCCCGGCCATGCCGCCCAGCAGCCGGGCAAGTTCCATATAGGGCTTGAGGCGCGGCGCTTCCTCGGCGGTCACGCTCGGCATGTTGATGGCGTTGGTGACGGCGCCGCTCAGCAGATAATCGGCCATCTGGTCGGCCACCTGCAGTGCCACATTCTCCTGCGCCTCGGCCGTCGCCGCGCCCAGATGCGGGGTGCAGACCACGTTTTCCAGCGCAAAGAGCGGGCTCGCCGTCGCCGGCTCTTCCTCGAAGACATCGAGCGCAGCGCCGGCGAGATGGCCGGATTGCAGCGCCTCGTACAGCGCCGCCTCATCCACCAGCCCGCCGCGGGCGCAGTTGATCACCCGCGCGCCGCGCTTCAGCTTCGCCAGGTTTTGGCGGCCAAGGATATTGCGGGTCTGCTCGGTCAGCGGGGTGTGCAGCGTGACGAAATCCGCCCGCGCCAGCAGCTCGTCCAGCTCCACCTTCTCGACGCCGAGCTCGACCGCCCGCTTCTCAGACAGGAACGGGTCGAAGGCCACCACCTTCATCTTCAGCCCGACCGCCCGATCAGCGACGATGGAGCCGATATTGCCGCAGCCGATCAGGCCAAGCGTCTTGGCCGAGAGCTCGACGCCCATGAAGCGGTTCTTTTCCCACTTGCCGGCTTTGGTGGAGGCGCTCGCCTCCGGGATCTGCCGGGCGAGAGCGAACATCATGGCAATGGCGTGCTCGGCCGTGGTGATGGCATTGCCATAGGGCGTGTTCATCACGACGACGCCGCGCGCCGTGGCGCTCGTCACGTCCACATTGTCGACGCCGATGCCGGCGCGCCCGACAACCTTCAGATTGGGCGCCGCATCCAACAGTTCGCGCGTCACCTTGGTGGCGCTGCGCACCGCCAGCCCGTCGAAGGGGCCGATGATGCCGCGCAGTTCGGCCGGGGACAGGCCCGGCTTGAACAGCACCTCGATCCCCCGGCGCTCAAAGATCGCGATCGCGGCTTGGGAGAGCTTGTCGGAAATCAGAACCTTCGGCATCAAGCCGCCGCCTTGCGGTGCTCGGCCTCAAGCCCCGCGAAGGCCCAGTCGATCCAGGGCAGCAGCGCCGCGATGTCGGCGGTCTCGACCGTCGCCCCGCCCCAGATGCGCAAGCCCGGCGGCGCGTCGCGGTAGTTGGCGGCATCCAGTGCCACGCCCTGCTTTTCCAGCGCCCCCGCCAGCCGCTTGGCCAGCCCCGCCTGGGCCTCCGCCGCCAGCGCCTGCACCCAGGGTGCGGCGAACTTCAGGCAGATGGAGGTCGAGGAGCGGGTGGCCGGCACCTCTGCCAGGAAATCCACCCAAGGGGTGCGCGCCACCCAATCCGCGATGCAGGCGAGATTGGCTTCGGAACGCGCGATCAGCGCCGGCAGGCCGCCGATCGCCTCGGCCCAGCGCAGCCCGTCCAGCGCATCCTCGACCGCGAGCATCGAGGGGGTGTTGATCGTCTCGCCCTTGAAGAGACCCTCATTCAGCTTGCCGCCCTTGGTCATGCGGAAGATTTTTGGAAGTGGCCAGGGCGGGCTGTAGGATTCCAGACGTGCGACGGCGCGGGGCGACAGCGCCAGCATCCCATGCGCCGCCTCGCCGCCCAGCACCTTCTGCCAGGACCAGGTCACGACATCGAGCTTGTCCCAGGGCAGGTCCATGGCGAAGGCGGCGCTGGTCGCGTCGCAGATCGCCAGCCCCTCGCGGACCGTCGGGATGAAATCCGCATCTGGCAGGCGCACGCCGCTGGTCGTGCCGTTCCAGACGAAAACCAGATCGCGCGCGGGGTCGGCAGCCAGCACCGGCAGCCGGCCATAGGGCGCGTCCGCAATCCGCACATCCGGCAGCTTCAGTTGCTTCGCGACATCCGTCGCCCAATCCTTGGAAAAGCTCTCCCACGCCAGGACATCGACGCCGCGCGGCCCGAGCAGCGACCACAGCGCCATCTCCACCGCGCCAGTGTCGGAAGCCGGGACGATACCGAGGCGCCAATCGGCCGGCATGCCGAGGATCGCCTTGGAACGGTCAATCACCTCAGCCAGCCGGGCCTTCGGGTCCTTGGCGCGATGGCTGCGGCCGAGCTCGGCATTGGCCAGCGCGGCCAGCGTCCAGCCGGGACGCTTGGCGCAGGGGCCGGAGGAGAAACGGGGATTGGCCGGACGCAGGTCCGGCATGCTGGCGATTGCCATGGTGGCTCCCTTCCAGAAGCGAATGCGCCCCGGTGGGGGGGCGTGACCCGCCATCGTGGTAGCGAAACGGGGCAGCGCAGCGCAAGGCGCAAATCCCGCCCGGGGCGGGGGCGCTCAGGCAAACAGGGAGAGGAAGGGGCTCCCACCCGTGCCGCCGCTGCCGGCGGCATCGGCCTTGGTCATCAAGTAGCGCTGTGCCAGCAACTGCACCTTCTTCGCATTCTGCAGATCGGCCAGCGGCAGACGGCTGCTCACCGTCCTGGCCTGGCTCTCGATCGGCTGGATCGCCATCTGTGGCGGCAAGCCAAGCGCACCGGTCACCACCCGGCGCATCACGCCATTGCCAAGCAGGCTGTAGATATCTTTCATGTTCGCCGCGTTCTTCAGGAAATAGAGCGCATCCGACATGCCCGGCGCCTGCGCATCCAACCCCTTCTGGTACTGGTACTGCAGATAGCCATCGGTCAGCGTTTGCTGCACTTTGGCATCGGTCAGCCCGGCAAGCCCCTTGGCCTTCAGCTCCAGCGTGGTCGCCGCGTTCTTGAAGCGGGAATCGAGACCGGCAAGCACGCCCTTCGGATCCTTGGGATCGGCGAGGAGCGCCTTCTGCACCAGGCCGGGATAGGCCGCCTGATCCGTCAGGCCCAGCGCCGGGAGCAGCACCCCGAGGATGCGCGGATCGCGCAGCGCCGCTGTCACATCCTTTGCCTTGCCGAGCGCCAGCTTGAACTGCGCCAGCGCGGTCAGGGTCACCGGGTCTTTCTTTTCGGCCGCGATAGCCTTGGCGGCGGCATCCGGCGACTGCGCCCGGCGCAAAACCAGCAAGGAGGCGCTGGCGGAAATCGCGTTTGATGTCTCGGACGCGCCGCCGAACAGCGCGGTGGCCACAGAAATGCTCAAAGACATCGGCGACCCTCCGCCGGGCAGGCTTCTGACATGGTCGGAAGCCTGCCCGGTGGCAGGTAAAAAAACCGTGAACGCGTCAGTCGTCGCGGTAGACCCGCTCCATGCGCTCGTGCCGCTCCTGTGCTTCGATCGAAAGGGTCGCGATGGGCCGGGCTTCAAGCCGGCGCAGGCCGATCGGCTCGCCGGTTTCCTCGCAATAGCCGTAGGTGCCGTTAACGATCCGCTCCAGCGCCTGATCGATCTTGCTGATCAGCTTGCGGGCGCGGTCGCGGGTGCGGAGTTCAAGCGCGCGGTCGGTCTCAACGCTGGCCCGGTCCGTCATATCGGCCTCCGTGATGCCGCCGGCCGAAAGGCTCGCCAGGGTATCGCCCGCTTCGCGCAGCAGATCTCCGCGCCACCGCAGCAGTTTCAGACGGAAATACGTCTGTTGCTGGGCGCTCATGAACTCTTCTTGGTCGGTCGGACGATATTCTGGCGGAAGTGTAATGAGCATATCTGGACGACCCCGAGACCCGTCGGATCCAGCCCCAGCGCCAGCCCGCGGTCATTGGCGCGCACCATACAAGGGTGCCTGTAAGGACGCAAACGGCTCACCCATCAAAACCGCGGCGCGCCAGTTCGATCCGGGCCCGCAGCGCGATCGCCTCGACCGCCTCCCGCAAGTCCGGATCGGCCGCCGCCTCCCCCTCCCCCAACATGACCAGCCGGTGCAGCCGACCGGGATCGGTGCCGCCTCGCAACAAATCCTTTTGCAGGCCGAGCAGCTCCTCGAGCAGATCCTCCCCACGGCGCCGCGCCCGGGCGTCGCGCTCGACGACCGCCGCCGCCTCCTGCGCCGCCAGCAAGCCAAGCCCGGCCAGCGGCGTGGCAGCGATCGCCCCGGCGCCGCGCGCGCTCCCGCCCAAGCCTACTCGGAAACCGGGGCGGGCCGCCGCCCCCGGGCCGGGCCGGCGGATAGCGCCGCCGCCGCTGATGCCACCAACCTCCGTCATCCCTCGCCTCCCCTGCGCCCTGCCGCGCACCCATCGCGGCCGATTCCTGCCCCGGCCCGGCAATCCCGGCCGGCCATCCGGCAAAGCCTGCCGGCATTCGCCCCACCAGGGCTGGCACGCCGCCTGCCTTGGACCAGGCGGACGAGCGACGGAGCCGATCTTGGCGGGAAATGCTTTCGCAAGGGCGAAGAGCGGGGTGGCGGGCGCAGTCCTGTTCGGGCTGTGGCTCGGGCTGCTCGCGGCCGCGCCGGCGGTGGCCCAGCCGGTCCGGATCAAGGATATCGCCGATATCGAAGGCGTGCGGGAAAACCAACTGGTCGGCTATGGGCTGATCGTCGGGCTGAACGGCACCGGCGACAAGCTGCGAACCGCGGTGTTTACCCGGCAAACCCTGATCGGCATGCTGGAGCGCCTGGGTGTCAACACCCGCGACAATGAACTGCGGCTGGAGACGAAGAACGTCGCCGCGGTGATGGTCACCGCGAACCTGCCCCCTTTCGCCCGGCCAGGCAGCCGGATCGATGTCTCGGTCTCCGCGCTCGGCGATGCGACCAACCTGATGGGCGGGACGCTGCTGGTCACGCCGCTGCTGGGCGCTGATGGCGAGGTCTATGCCGTGGCGCAGGGTGCCGTCTCCACCGGGGCGATCGCCGCCCGCGGCGCCGGTGCCAGCGTGACGCGCGGTGTGCCGACTGCCGCACGCATCGCCTCCGGCGCCATCATTGAGCGCGAAATCCCCTACCAGCTGAACGCCCGCGACCAAATGCGCCTCGCGCTGCGCAATCCGGATCTGACCACCGCGCGGCGCATTGCCGCCGTCATCAACCGGACCCTGGGCGGCAACAGCGCGGCGGCGACCGATCCGCGCACGGT
The DNA here is from genome assembly GCA_903896535.1 of uncultured Paracraurococcus sp. GTDB lineage: Bacteria > Pseudomonadota > Alphaproteobacteria > Acetobacterales > Acetobacteraceae > CAITYE01. The sequence continues at coordinate 6,295 of CAITYE010000195.1, read as the reverse complement.
CGTGCTGGCCATGCAAGGTCGCGATCCGGTCAGCGTGCTGGGGGCCATCGACCAGCTTCGGGTGGAACCCGACCAGACCGCCAAGGTCATCATCGAAGAAGCCAGCGGCACCATCGTGATGGGGGCCAATGTCCGCGTCTCCACCGTGGCCATCGCACAGGGCAACCTGACCATCCGCGTCACCGAAACGCCGCAGGTCAGCCAGCCGAACGCCCTCGCCCAGGGACAGACCGTGGTCACGCCGCGCACCAATATCGAGATCGACGATCAGGCCGACCGCAAGGTCGGCATGCTGCGCGGCGGCGTTACCTTGCAGGATCTGGTACGCGGGCTGAACTCGCTCGGCGTCGGGCCGCGCGACCTCATCTCCATCCTGCAGACCATCAAGGCGGCGGGCGCCTTGCAGGCGGAGCTCGAATTGCGATGAACTCCACCCCCCTCAGCCCCGCCGAACAGGCCGCGCTGACCCCAGCGATGCGCCGCGCCGCCGCGGGCTTTGAAGCACAGGCCTTTGCCGCGTTGCTGCGCCCGGCCTTCGAAGCGACCGATCCGAGCAAGGGCTCCTTCGGCGGCGGCGCTGGTGAGCGGCAATTCCGCGGCTTCCTGCTCGACGAATATGCCAAGCGGGCGGTCGCCGCCGGCCAGGGCCTCGGCCTCGCCGATGCCCTGCTGCGAGAGATGCTGCGCCGCCAGGCACAACCCGCCACCCCACCGGAGACCTCGCCATGATGGACGCCCTGCTAAATGCCGGCCAACGCCTGGCCGATGCCCTCACCGCCGAGAACGCGGCGCTGCATAGCCTCGATCTCTCCGGTGCCGTACCGCTGGCACGCGCCAAACAACAGGCAACCGAAGCCTTCGCCGCCGCCTGGACCGCCACCGCACGCACCGGGCTGAGCGCCGACCGCGCGGTCAAGAGCAGCACCGTCGAACTGACCCGGCGCCTGCAAAGCCTGACCGAAGAGAATCGCCGCTTGCTGGAACGAGCGCTCGCCATTCAGGCGCAGGTGATCGAAAGCATCGCCGGCGCCACGCTGCCCCGCGCCGGCAATGGCGGCTATGGCGCCGGCGGCCGGTTGCATGCTCCGCGCCTGCCGCCAGCCTTTGCCCTCGCCAACCGGGCTTGAGGCGGCGGGCCGGCGCCGGGCGGTTGGCTCATACCAACGGTCAAACCCTTTGACCGCTGGTATGGGCTTTTGCTGGCCCTCAATCGCCGGGCGGAAACCTCCGGTTTCCTGGTCTGCGCGGCATTGGACGCGGCGCCCGTTCGGGCGCTCGGCACGACGCAAAACCTCGTGCCGTTGGTATCAGGCGGGTGGCCCTTGGCGATCGCGCCGGCGAAATACGACCGCATCGATTGAGCCGTCCATGGCCCCGCCGCGCCAGCTGATCGATGGCCCGATCCTGCGTTCCAGCACATAGTCCCGGGCCAAGGCCGCGTGCAGCGGGGCAAAGACCGCCGCGGCGGTCGGACCGAGTTCGGTTGAAGCGTTTAACAAGCGGCTTTCCATGACAATAAAACCGGGCCGCGCCGCCAGCAGGCGCGCGATCTCCGCCGGCCCGTCCACCGGCGCATAGCCAGCCCAGAGATGCTCGATGAAGGGAAACCGGCTGGCCGGTCGGGTGCCGATCAGCCGATGCAGGCCGAGCCATCGCCCAAAGACCAGGACATCCTCCGGCCCCGCAATTCGCGGGCCGAGCAGGTCCGCCAGCTGCGCCGTCCGGTCGCCCCAATGCGCCTCGCCCCCCACATGGCGCCGCCAGAGCATCTCCACGGCAGCGCCGGCGGACGTCGCGCCGGCACGCACGGCGCAAAGCCCGAGGACCAGCAGCAGCGCCGGACCGGCGAGCCGCCGCCCCCAGGCGCCCAGCCCGGCCAGGGTCACGCGGCCGAGGCTCAGGCCAAAGGCGGTGGTCAGGGCCAAGACCGGCAGCACTTGCAGGAAGAAATGATCGGCGAAGCGGCGGGAATTCGCCAGGAACATCGCCATGAAGGCCCACCAGATCAGCAGTGCCAGCCAGCCGCGCCAGGCCGCGCGGCCGGCGGGCAGCAGGGGCGCAACGCAGAGCGTGATGCCGCTCGCCAGAAACAATGCGTCGAACCCGCGGAGGCCGCCCCAAAGCGCGGGCAGGGGCAGCGGCTGCGACAAGCCATCAAGCAAGACCAGATTGGCGGAGATATTGGCCTCGATCCACACGTCGAGGCGGCCGATGGCCAGATACCAAAAAAGCACGGCCAGCAGCGGCAGCGCCGCAGCGAAGCCGACCAGCACGAAGACCCGTCGCAATTGCCAAAACCCGCCGGCCGGTTGCCGTCCCAGGACCAGCATCGCGGTGATCAGCATATAGGCCGCCGCGTCGAACACCGCGTATTGCTTCACCTGGATCGCCAGACCGAAAGCCAGGCCCGCGAGCAGGGCCTGCGGGGTCGTCACGCCACCAGGCTGGCACGCCCCCCGCAGCAGCAGGCAGAGGCCGGCGAGGCCGAACGGCGTCAGATAATGCTCGGTATTGGTACCGGCCCCGCCATTGCCGATGGAAAACAGCACATAGAGCAGCCCGGCGACCGGCCCGGCGAACGGCAAGCCGGGAAAGAGCCCGCGCCCCGCGCAGGCCAGTAGCCAACCGGAGAGGCCGACCATCAGCGCGCCGAGCACCCGGAAGGCGAGCAATCCGCCCCCGAACAGCGCGTGCGTCGCGCCCGTGATCAGGAAGGTGGCGACCGGCTTCCGGTCCCAATACACCACATAGGGCGCGCTGCCTTCGGCGAGGCTCCGGCCGATCAGCCGATAGAGCGATTCATCGAGGTTCAGTTCCTCCTGCAGCAGCCCCGGCGCGCGCCAAACCCGGGCGAGCAGGAGAAAGCCGAGCAACAGCCAGGGCGGGCGGAGCAGCCAGGCCGCGCCGGGGCCCTCCTGCACCGGCTTCGATCCTGCGCTCATGGCACCGCCCCGCAGGCGGCTTCGCAGTCCCGGCGAAGCGGCCGCTTAATCATGCCGCAAGCGCGGGGTGATCGATCGGAGCCCGCCTATCGGCCGCGGCCCATGCCAGCGGCGGTCAGCGCCGCTTCCACCCCGGGACGCACTTCCGCGAGCATCGCCAGGGTCGCCGCCCGATCCAGCGGCCGGGGCGCGATGCTGGTGGCCTGTTGCCGCGCCAGCACCTCCGGGTCCTTGGCCGCCGCCAGCAACGCTGCCGCCAACCGGGCCTGGACCGGCCGCGGCAGCCCGGCCGGGCCGGCCCAGATGATCGGCTGGCGGGTCGCGCTGTCGAAGCCCTGCTCGCGCAGCGTCGGCACTTCGGGGAATTCCGGCCAGCGATCGATGCTGGCGCTCGCAAGCATGCGGAGATTGCCGCCTTTGACCAGTTGGATCATCTCCGGCGTGCCGCTGTAGGTATCGATATGCCCGCCGGCCACCTGGGCTGCCGCTTCGGTGATGCTGGGGATCTGCACATAGGTCATGTTCAGCCCGGCCAGCCGACCAAGATCGAAGAAGCTGACCGCCGAGCCGGGATTGGTGGAGGCGAAGGTGAGCGGTCGCTGCCGACCCGCGGCGATGAAATCCGCCAGCGTCTTCACCTCGGGCAAGGAAGGCCCGACCGGCATGCCGATCCGCAATTCCGAGGTGCAGCAGAGAAAGTCGAAGGACTCCCAGGGCTTGTAGGTCAGGTCCATCAGCAGCGGCGCGACCACCAGGGCGGACAGCCCGACCAGCCCGAAGGTGTAGCCATCGGGCTTTGCCTGGGCGATCCGCGCCGGGCCCAAGGTGCCCCCGGCACCCGGCGTGTTCCGCACCACAACCGGCACGCCGAGCGATTTTTCCACATGCGCCGCGATGGCGCGGGCGACGACATCCGTACCGCCGCCAGGGCCGAAGCCGGTGACGAGTTGCAACTCCCGCGTCGGCCAGGCCTCCTGCGCGAGGGAGGGCGCCGGCAGCAGCAGCGCCGGCAGGTGACGACGGCCGAACATCAGCGGCCGGTCCAGTTGGGGGCCCGCTTCTCGACGAAGGCGCGCGGGCCTTCCTGGAAATCCTGGGTGGTGCGGATGAAGGCGCTGGCGGCATTGCTGCGCTGCCAGGCCTCCTCCTCGGGCAGCGTCGCCGCCGCGCGGGCGATCGCCAGGCTTTCGCGCACCGCCATCGGCGCATTGCAAGCGATGGTCCGGGCGATGCTCAGCGCCGTCTCCAGCACCAATGCGGCCGGTGCCACCTCGTTCAAAAGCCCGTGCCGATGCGCCATCGCGGCATCGATCGGCTCGCCGGTCGCGATCATCCGCAGCGCGATCGCCTTCGGCAGCGCGCGCGGCAGGCGGAAGACGCCACCGGCGGCGGCGACCAGGCTGCGCTTCACCTCCGGCAGGCCGAACGTCGCGCTTTCGGCCCCGACGGCAAGGTCGCAGGCCAACAGCAATTCCAACCCGCCGGCCAAGGCATGGCCCTGCGCGGCGGCGATCCAGCACTTGCTGCGCGGCGCGCGGACGAGGCCGCCGAAGCCACCGCGTTCGGTGGCCAGCGTGGCGACCCGGCCGGCCGCCACCTCCTTCAGATCGGCACCGGCGCAGAAGGCGTGCGGGCCGGCCCCGGTCAGGATCACCACCCGGACCCCGGGGTCCGCCTCGCTGCGCAGCAGCGCGGCTTCCAGCCCGGCGGCGACGGCGCCGTTCACCGCATTGCGCGCCTCCGGCCGGTTCAGCGTGACGAGCGCAATATGCGGCTCGGCCACTGTATAGAGCACGGCATCGGTCATGGCTTCCTCCTCAGGCAGCGGTCCATTCGGGGACATCGGCCATCCGCACCTGCCCCAATGTGCCGATCGGCGTGCGGTCCGGGCGACGAAGCAGGGCGATGGTCGCGACATCAGCGGCCGGTACCCGGGCCAAGGTGCGCCGGCCATCCGGCAGGCGCAGGATCGCCGCGCCGAACGTCGGCGCACCGTCGCGGTCATGCAGCACGGTGTGGGTCTCAAGCTTCGCCGCGCCGCTCGCCTCGGTGGCGGTGGCGGGCACCGGGCCACGCTTCGCATCGGCCGCGGCCTGCACATTGCGGGCGAAATCTGCCCGTTCGGGCGGCCGGCGACCCAGCACGATGGCGTGATGCTTGGTCACGAACTCGCCCTGGCCGTAGAGCAAGCCGAGCTGGCGGCCACCATCGCGCAGCGCCCGCAGCAATGCGGCGGCGGCATGGGTCATGGTGTTGTTCAGCGGCGCGCCGAAGAAGGTCAGGCCGCCGGTCACCGTCGGCACCGCCCCCGACGGCAGGCCGAGCGTGCGAGCGGCCATTCGCGGGACCACGGGGAAGCAGGAATAAAGCTCCATGGCATCGAAGGCGGCACCCTTAGCCAGCCGCATCGCCTGTTCCAGCACCGCTTCCTGCGAAGGCGAATGGGTGTAGGTGTCGCGCAGCAGATAGTCGCGCGGCTCCACCGCCGCCGCGCCGCCCCAGGGGAAGACGCAGCGCGCCTCCGGGATGCCGGCCGCACGCGCCACCGCGAGGCTGGTCAGCAGCACCGCCGCGCCCTGGTTCACCAGCGGGTTGGCGACCATCAGCTTGGTATAGGGATAGGCGATGGGTCGATTGCCCGGCCCGGGCGTGGCAATTTCCACGGCACTATGGGCGCGGCGCAGCCAGGCATGCGGATGCGCCGCCGCTACGGCGGAAAACTCCGCCCACAGCGCCGCGCATTCGGCATGCGCGGCAGCCGGCGTCAGCCCCCAGGCGGCAGCCGTCGCGTTTTCGTAGAAGGGGTAGCCGGAGACCGGATCGGCAACCCCGATCCTGACCGCGAGCGGGGAGAGGTCGTCGCGCCGGCGCGGCCCGAAACCATCCGGCCGGGGCGGCGTCCAAGGCAGGGCGATGCCCGCCTTGCGCGCCGCGGCGACCGCGTGTTGCGCCTCCGCGCCCACCACCGCGGCCACGGCGCTTTCGCCGCGGGCGATCCGCGCCGCCGCCTCATCGATGAAGCGGACCGGCGTCTCACCACCGATCGGGCCGAGCACCAGGCGCGCCGGCGCCCGGGGCAGCCGCGCTGCGACCGCGCCGGGCAGATCCGGATAGGGCCAGGAGACGCTGCTGACGATATCGAGGCTGTCGAGGCGGGCCAGCAGATCGGGCGCGCCGGCATCCTCGGCGGCGCGGCGCAGGGCTTCAGCCATCAACGCCGCCGGCTCCCGCACCAAGGCAGGGTCAGCAAGCCGTTCGGTGACTTCGCCAGCGCCAATCAGCACCGGCACGCGCTCCTCGGCCGCCATGACGCCTCCCCCTCCCCGGGCTAGTGGTGCGTGCCAGACGGATGG